>CAZRRG010000006.1:0-41515 GCA_964602455.1 uncultured Eubacteriales bacterium
CTTTCTGCTCGTGCTCGCACTATAGCATGCCCAAATAGGCGAGTCAACAGACCTTTACCGCCACATGCTGTGGATAATGTGAGTAACTCTGTTGATAAGCAGTTAAGACCGATTTTGCGCCTGGGGATATGGTTGTGGATTGTCAGGAGATGTCGAAACATGATGCGGACTTGTCGGGTATTCTGTCTCACCAGGCCCTGGAAGGATTCACCCCTCAAGGAGGGAATACTATAGCTTCAAAGAGTCCGAACGGAGGTATCTGCATGGAGATAATCGTCAGAGGAAAGAACATCGACGTAAACCCGGCTCTGAAGCAGTACGCCGAGAAGAGACTGGGCAAGATCGATAGGTATCTCCGGCAATCCCCCCTCGTCTGTCAGGTGACCTTGTCTATTGAGCGAGAGGAGCACGTTGTTGAGGTTACGATTCCGCTCAACGGGGTACTGCTCCGTGCCGAGGAGAGGAATCGCGAAGCGTTCTCCGCTGTAGATAACGTCGTTGAGAAACTTGAAAAGCAGATTGAGAAATACCGCACCAAGCTTCTGAGGCGGGACAAAGGCGAACTGCCGCCTGAGTCGCGGGTAGGCGAAGAGGGCCCCGCTATCGTCAGGGTGAAGCGCTTCGCGATCAAGCCCATGAGCCCTGAGGAAGCTGCCACACAGATGGAACTCCTAGGACATGACTTCTTCGTGTTCGCTAATGGCGACACCGGGGCCGTGAACGTGGTCTACAGGAGGAAAGACGGAAACTACGGCCTGATTGAGCCGGAGTAAGGCCGAAGCAGAGCGATAGCGGCGCTTCGGCCGCGTCGCAAGCAAAGCGTGCACGTTCCAGCGAGCGTAAGCGAGCGTGGCACGCTTTGCGAGAGACAATCGACTACCGATTGTTCAGCGGACAGTGTTTCATGCCGAAGCAGAGCGATAGCGGCGCTTCGGCCGCGTCGCAAGCAAAGCAGGACCCACATCGGGGGTAAATCCATGTTCCAGCCCAAAGTCACGGCTGTCATCTTCGAGGGTGGACAAGCCAAGACCGAGCTTGACCAGGTGATAGCCAGCGTGAGGAAGCAGGTCGTCCTTGATACGGTCGAAAAGCTTGCGGCCGTGAAGGAGATTGACCAGGTAATCCTGGTCACCAACTATCCCGAACTTGCAAGAGAGGCCGCTCCTCTCGGCGTAACCGTGGACCTTGAGACGGTTCCCGGCCGCTTTCACTTTGGGCGCAGGCTCCGCGAGGTCATAGTCAGCCACGATATTGAAAACGTGATCTACATGGGAGGGGCCGCGGCGCCGCTGCTCACTTCGAGGGAGTTCGGCGATATCGCCCAGAGTCTAAAGCGCGAACGCAACCTTGTTATCATGAACAACGTACAGTCGGCGGACCTGGTGGCGTTTTCGCCGGCGCGTGCGATAGATGAGGTTGAGCCGCCCGACAAGGACAATCCTCTGGGCAACCTCCTCCGTGAGATCGGCCTTCGCCGGGTCCTTATCCCAAACTCGGGTCGGGTGAACTTCGACCTAGATACCCCCACCGACATCCTGATCCTTGGGATGCACCCCGGGTGCGGCCGCCGGGCTAAGAAGGCTATCGACGACCTGAAGTGGTCAAGAGACGGTATCGACAGCGCTTTCCAAGTCCTGAGGGACCAGTCGCGGGAAGTCGCGGTAATTGGCCGGGTTGGCCCTGCTGTGATCCAGTACATAAACGCCAATATGGTGCACAGGATGCGGGTTTTTTCCGAAGAAAGAGGTATGAAGGCATTGGGCCGGGAGGACAGGGGCGAGGTCAAGTCCCTCCTGGGATTCATGGTGCAAGAGCTTGGCCCCAAGGCCTTTTTCTCGTACCTGGCTAAAACCGCCGATGTTGCGTTCATAGACACAAGGGTCATCTTCGGGCACCTAAGGAAGCAGCTATCGGACTGGGATAGGTTCCAGTCCGACCTCGGCCGCTACGAACTGGTACAGGACGATTGGACCAGGGAGTTCACAAGGTGCGCCCAGGAAGCCGGCATACCGGTGGTGCTGGGCGGGCATAGCCTGGTTGCCGCAGGTCTCTGGCTGCTCGCGGAGATGATCGTTAAAGAGCGCGAAGATGGGGGTTACCGGCATAACACGTACGTGCTGTCACGGGGCTACCGCCCGATGTAAGGGAAGGTGACTGAGCGTGGCAACAGAGAGAGCCAGTATTCCGACACGAGAGTACGAAGAGACCCTCAAGCGGATCAAGGACGTCATCTCGGCCCGCATCGTATTGGACGAGGCCGGCGGTATTCTTGAGGTTCACATCCTTGCGGGGCCGGGGAGAGCCGTCAAGCACATTGCTCGTGACGTAGAATCCACCATAATCGCCGCTTTTGGATTTGCTCTGGACCGCAGGAAGATCTCCATAGCACAGCTCGGAGGCAGTGACGCGATCCGCCCCGAGAAGCGGCTGCAGCTGGAACGAGTGCAGATAATCTCTGAACCCGACGGGGCCCAGGTTGACGTGTCGCTCAAGATGGGAAGCACAGCTGTTTCCGGTTCGGCGAGAGGAATGCCGACCGCAAAGAGCTGGCTTTACCTGGCGGCCAGCGCGACTCTAAACGCAGTGTCCCAATTCTTGAACCCCGAGATCACGTTTAACGTTGAGGACGCCTGTGTCAGTTCCTCACGCCCGAACAGGGTGGCGCTTGTGTCGCTCATGGTGTTCAACGCGGGCAGGCAGCAACTGCTGACCGGCTCCTGCCCTGTGTCCCACGATGAACGCGAAGCAATAGTCAAAGCGACGCTTGATGCCCTTAACCGGAAGTTCGCGCAGCTGCTGACTGGCGATTAGATGCCCGGCCTGCTAACACGCTGAAGGGTTTCCTTTGAAAACGAAGAATAGGGACTTCGGCCGGCAGTGAGGAGAAACAAGCGGAGCCAGCGTCTCCGAAGTAGCGGTTCGGAAGAGCGCCCCACAAACGTCTGGGGGTTCCATACGTGAACAGGCTTCTCAAAGTGCTCCTTGCCATTTGCACCTTGCTTCTAGCTGGAGCGGCTCACTGGCAGATCGGCGCGTAGTTGTTGTATCCAACTGCCGGCCATAGTTGAGAGAGGTGCCTGTTCTTGGACGGAAGGGCCAAGAATCTCAGGGAAGAGATCTATACCTGGCTGGTAATCGCAACCGGCATGTTCCTGCTATTCACCAACCGGCCCGTACTGGACGATCCCATGACCGTAGTCAAGATAGTCTTCATGGGCATCCTCATTGCGATTGGCGAAGCTTCCCCCGTTGTCCTGCCCAATAACCTGGGTACTGTCTCGGTGTCGCTCCCGATCTCGATCGCGGTGGCCGTATTGTACGGACCTGAGGCCGGCATGTGGATGGCGTCTTTGGGCACACTTAGAAAGCAGGACCTGACAGGCAAGATCAAGATGAAGTACGTGTTGTTCAACCGCGCGATGATCGCGATATCCATGTATTCGTTCTGCTATATCTATGACGCCCTAGGCGGGACCTACGCCACCATTGCGTTTTCCCAAGGGTTCATCCCGTTTGTGGTAGCAGCCTGCGTCTACACAGTCGTCAACGCCATACTGGCAACGGGATGGTGGTCCTTGCACTTCTCCCAGGGTTTCTGGGCCGTGTGGCGCAGCAACATCCGGTGGGGCCTTCCGAACATGATGGCTCTGGTGCCGGTCGGCATGGTTATGGTGCTTGCGGCACAGTCGCAAGAAGGGGGACCGTGGCTCCTCATCCTGTTTTACCTGCCGATCATGGTCAGCAAGTACTCCCTTGACAAGTACATGGAGCTCCGGACCGCCTACAGGGAAATGGCCGCGGCCCTCAGTAACGCCATCGACGCCAGAGACTCGTACACCCGCGGTCATTCCGAGCGGGTTTCCGAGTACGCCGCCAGACTCGCAGCGGCGCTGAAACTTCCTGACGATCAGATCGACACGATCCGGTACGTCGGGCTCCTCCACGACGTGGGCAAAGTGGGAATCAGGGACGCGATCATGAAGAAGCAGGGCACCTTTACCCTCGACGAGTACGAAGAGATGAAGAACCACGCAAACATCGGCGCCGATATGCTGGCAGGCCTCAAGTTCCTGGGGAAGGGCCAGGACTGGGTGAGGTACCACCACGAGAGGTGGGACGGGCACGGCTTCCCCAAAGGGCTTGCGGGAGAGGAAATCCCCATCGAGGCGCGGATCCTCGCGTGTGCTGACTCCTTCGACGCAATGACCACCGACAGGCCTTACAAGGCGAAGATGGACCTTGAGGCGGCCAAGAGGGAGCTCTTGAGGTGCAGCGGCACACAGTTTGACCCCAAGGTCGTCGAGGCTATGGTCAAGGTAATAGACAAGATGAAAGAGGAAGGCTCCTAGCCCGTGCTTCTTACTTTTGCAGCAGGCGCGTTCATCTTGAGCTGGCTCCTCGGCGGTAAGCCCAAGCGTCTGGCCGACCTGGACTTCCAACGACTCCCCTGGATGCTAGCGTCCTTCCTGCTGAGAGACGGTGCGGAGGAGATCTTCGACAAAGCAGAGCCTGAGCTCTGGGCATCCATGCTGCTGGCGTTTGTCTGCTACGGACTTCTCTTCTACGGCCTCTACCCCAACCGCCGGATGCCGGGAATGCATGCCGTTGCGCTGGGGTCCGCCCTGAACCTGGCTGTCATCCTGGCAAACCAGGCCCGGATGCCGGTCTCGGTTGCCCGGCTGACCGCTGAAGAGGCAGCGCGCGAGATCGCGCGCCTGTCGACCAGCATCAACCACCAACTGCTTGTCCCTTCGTCCCGATTGCAGTTTCTAGCAGACCTGTACAAGTGGACCTTCCTTCAGCCTCAGCCCGTCATGTTCAGCATCGGCGACGTGCTCATTACCGTCGGCGTGTCCTACCTCATCTTCACCGTCTGCCTGCGCGGTTTTCGGCCTTCCTCCATTGATGGTAGAATGGGCAACGTAGGCTAGAAAAACCCGAGCATAATCGGAGAGGGATGCCGTTTGGCCATCTTCAGAAAGCTGTTCAACTCCAACGACAGAGAGATCTCCAAGTTGAGGCCACTGCAGGAAGCGGTGCTGTCTCTCAAGGCTGAGATGGAGAAGCTCTCCGATGCCGATCTCGCCGGCAAGACTCCCATCCTCAGGGAGCGTATTGCCAACGGCGAGTCGCCGGACAAGGTCTTGCCGGAAGCCTTTGCGGTAATGAGAGAAGCGGCGCGCCGGATCATCGACCATGAGGCCTTTCCGGTGCAGGTGCTGGGCGGAATAGTCCTTCACCAGGGGCGCATAGCGGAGATGCAGACCGGCGAGGGCAAGACCCTGGTGTCGACCATGCCCGGGTATCTGAACGCCCTGGCGGGTCGCACGGTTCACATCATCACCGTGAACGATTACCTTGCCCGTCGCGACCGCGACTGGATGGGGCAGGTCTACCGTTTTCTCGGTATACCGGTGGGACTGGTGGTTCCCGGGATGGATGTGGCGGCCAAGCGGGCTTCTTACTCCTGTCCCGTTATCTACGGCACCAATACCGAGTTCGGTTTCGACTACCTTAGGGACCACATGGCGTGGAGCAGGCAGGAGCTTGTTCAGAGCGCCCTTGACTACGCGATTATCGATGAAGTGGACTCGATCCTGATCGACGAGGCGCGAACGCCGCTCATCATATCCGGGGCCGGCGAGGGCGATACCAGCCCGTATCTTAGGTACCGGGACGTCGCCCGGATGCTCAAGAAGGACGTCCACTACACTGTAGATGAGAAGTCCAAGACCGTAGCTCTTACGGAAGAGGGAGACCGCCGGGTAGAGGAGATCCTCGGGATAGACCCCGATGAAGAAGGCTCCCTGGATAACCTCGACGATCCTTACAAGAGCCCGGTCAACCGTCGTTCCCACATCAACCAAGCCCTGAAAGCCAAAGAGGTCTATACCAAGGACGTCGATTATGTCGTCGACGGCGGCCAGGTCCTCATTGTCGACGAGTTCACGGGACGCATACTGCCGGGCCGGCGGTTCTCCGACGGCCTGCACGAGGCGCTTGAGGCCAAGGAAGGCGTCGAAGTCAAGAAGCCCAGCGACACGCTGGCCACGATTACGGTGCAGAACTTCTTCAGGATGTACAAGAAGCTGGCTGGAATGACCGGCACCGCCATGACCGAGGAGCCAGAGTTCCAGGAGATCTACGGTCTAGACGTCGTGGCCATTCCGACCAACAAGCCGCTTATCAGGACCGCGTATCCGGATTCCATCTGGAAGACCGAGAAAGCGAAGTACAAAGCCGCTGTGCAGGAGATCGTCGAGACTCACAAGGCAGGCCGTCCCGTGCTAGTGGGTACCCGGTCGGTCGAGAAGTCGGAAATGCTCTCCGCGATGCTTACGCGCATGGGGGTTCCCCACGAGGTCCTGAACGCCAAGCAACATGCCAGGGAAGCCGAGATCGTGGCCCAGGCCGGGCGCAAGGGTGCGGTCACGATAGCCACCAACATGGCGGGACGCGGCACCGACATCCTCTTGGGCGGCAACCCGGCCTTTATGGCACGAAAAGCTCTGCGCCAGGAGGGCTTCGACGAGGAGATCGTGGCCATTGCGTCTGAGAAGGTCTTGCCGGAAGACATGCGGGCAAGGATTGAGGCCGGTGACCTGGACGAGCGACTCTCCACGATAGTGTCCGCCCGGCGGCGGTACAATGAGCTCTTTGAGAACTTCAAGCGTGAGACCGATCGCGAGCACGAGGAAGTGGTGAAGCTTGGAGGACTCCACATCGTCGGTACTGAGCGCCATGAAGCCCGCAGGATCGATAACCAGCTAAGAGGGCGATCGGGACGGCAGGGAGATCCCGGTTCATCCCGCTTCTACCTCTCGCTTGAGGATGAACTGATGAGGCTGTTTGGCGGCGAGACGATTTCGACCATGATGGACCGGCTCGGCCTGTCTGAGGATGAGCCCATCGAGCATCCACTGGTGACCAAGTCGGTGGAGTCGGCTCAGAAGCGGGTTGAGTCTCACAACTTCAGCATCCGCAAGCACGTCGTCGAGTACGACAACGTCCTCAACAAGCAGCGAGAGACCATTTACCGTGACCGCACGGAGGTCTTGTACGCCGAGGACCTAGAGCCGGTCGTGATGCGCATGAGGGACAGCGTGATCGAGCGCCAGCTGGACCTTTCCTGGCCGGCCCACGCCAGGAAGGACGAAGCGGATCTGGAAGGGCTCTCGATCTGGCTAAGGAACCTGATCCCGGATATCGATCCCGCATCTATCCTGGCGGATGCCTCGAGCAGGGAAGACGTAGCGGCGCGGATATCGAGCAAGCTGGATGAGGTCTACCAGAAGCAGAAGCAGGTCGCCGGTGCGGATATGAACAACATCCTGAGGCTCATACTGCTTATTTGCATAAACCGGGAATGGGTTAACCACCTGCGGGCGATGGAGGACCTCCGCGAAGGCGTCGGATTGCAGGCCTACGGACAGCGAGACCCGCTGGTTGAGTACACAAAGCTTGGGTTTGAGATATTCGAGGGGCACATGCAGGCTATAGCTGAGAATGTAATCGGCCACATCTGTCGGCTTGACCTGCGTCCCCAGGGTTCAGACGCTCCACGGCGCGTACCGCGTCCTGCGTCGGAACGACCGCTGCGAGTGAGCGGCGGTTCCCAGGACACCCCCGCTTCACCGGGGAGCGCTCCTGCAAAGGGCGGCAAGGCAGTCGGCGCGACCGGCGCCAATGCTCAGGTTCAGAGAACGCCGGTCAAAGTGGGCAAGAAAGTAGGAAGGAACGATCCGTGCCCTTGCGGCAGCGGCAAGAAGTACAAGGACTGTTGCGGTAAACTGGCCTAGAGCCGGGGAGGAGATTGCATGTACGAGGACCTTACCCAGAAACTTCAGACCATAGCCGAGAGGCTTGGCAGCATCGGGAGGTCTCTTTGACTTAGAGGGGCTCGAGCGTGAACTCCAGGAAGCCAAGAGGCAGCTGGAGGACCCGTCGGTTTGGCAGGACCCCAAGCGTGCCCAGGAACTGGGCAAGAAGCAGAGCCGCATTCAGAACACATTGGAACGCTACAACCGCCTCAAGACGATCTGTGAAGACGATACGGAAATGGCCGCGCTGGCTGAGGCTGAAGGAGACCTCTCGCTCATGGACGACCTCACCGAGTCGGTGCGGAAACTCGGGGAGGAAGTCAGGGAACTGGAGCTGGAGACCCTCCTTTCCGGACCCTACGATTCCCGGGACGCTATTCTGACCCTCCACTCGGGCGCGGGCGGCACCGAGGCCATGGATTGGGTTGAGATGCTGTACCGGATGTACACGCGGTGGGCGGAACGTAAAGGGTACAAGACCGAGCTTCTTGACTCGCTTCCCGGAGAAGAAGCAGGTCTAAAGAACGTGAGTTTCGCGGTGAAAGGGGACCACGCTTACGGCTTCCTCCGGAGCGAGCGTGGCGTTCATCGCCTGGTCCGCATATCTCCTTTCGACTCCAACGCCAGAAGGCACACATCCTTTGCCTCTCTGGATGTGCTCCCCGACATAGAGGAGGACTCGGAAGTGCAGTGGAGCCCCGATGAGGTCAGGATCGACACCTTCAAGTCCTCGGGCGCCGGCGGCCAGAACGTGAACAAGGTTGAGACGGGCGTGCGCATCACTCACATCCCGACAGGCATCGTGGTGTCGTGCCAGAACGAGCGCTCTCAGCATTCCAATAGAGTGTTGGCAGAGAGGATGCTGGCCGCGAAGCTCCTTGCTATAAAGGAAGAGCAGCATCGCAAAGAAGTGGAGACCCTCAGGGGCCCGCAAGGGCTGATCGCGTGGGGTAGCCAGATCCGCTCATACGTCTTCCAGCCGTACACCATGGTGAAAGACCACAGGACGGGTTGTGAGGTCGGGAGCGTTGAGCGCGTCATGGACGGAGACATCGACGACTTCATATACGCCAAGCTGCAGCAGGATGCCCTGGGTGCGGCGGGGGCGAGTATAAAGAGGGAGAAGCCTGATCTGGACGAGGTCTAGACCGGGCAGGGACTCCCAAAGGAGAGCCGAGATGAGAACACGGAAGAACCTCTTGTTGATGGGGATCTTGGTTATGGGCGGAGTGCTCTTGGGCTGGTTCGGGAAGGGGTTCGCCGCGGGCGACCCGGTGCTTCCGGGCAGCGAGGGGGACCCGCTGGTGAGCAGGTCCTATGTTCAGTCCTATGTTCAGTCCCATGTCAACTCCTATGTCGACTCGTACGTCGACGCGAGCATAGACGCCAAGATGAAAATGGTTGTTGTAGAGGTTACGGCCGGCGCAAAACTCATCGGGGCAGCCGGTACCGAGATTATCGTTCGCTCCGGTACCGCCACAGCTATAGACTCCCAGAACGGCGGTCTCTCAGATGTAACAGCCGGGGTTGACCTACGGAAGGGCGACGTTGCTCCAACCAACCATCTCTTGATTGTACCCAGGGATGATGGGCGTGGGATTGCGGCCGTGACGTCCTTATTCGTCATGGTGAGAGGGGCCTACACGTTGCAGTAGGGGCTACAGTGGGTGCGGCAACGGGCTACTCTTGCTCCGCATCCACGCCCCGCAAAGCCGCCAGCACCATGTCCACGTTGTCGGCGGCGAGCGAAGTGAAGATGGGTAGCTTCTCCACGAGGCCGCGGCGAAGGTCATCGCGGATGTCCATGAAGCGCTCCAGTTCGAGGGCTAGGTCCGTGCTCTTCACCGATGCCGGATTGGGTATCACCGGGCATCCGGCCGCTCTACAGAAGGCTCCCAGCTTCGGGTCTATCTCGACCCCTATGAACGGCACTGTTGCTCTCGCGGAGAGTATCAGCGTGTGAAGTCTCATTCCTATGCAGAACTCCGCTTTCTCCAGAACAGCCAAAGCCTCCCGAGGATTCAGGCCCGAGACTGACCGGCTCTCATCTTGGCCCGCCTCGGACAGCCAGCGGTTCACCAGGGGCACAAGCTCCGCGTCCTGTTCCTGCATAACCAGGAAGCACGGTTCGTACCCCTTGGATCGCAGGATACCCATCACAGGTACGAACGACCTGTAGAAGCTTTCCGGCGCTTTTCCGGGACGCAGGGCCAGCCACACGATGGGCTTATCCTCGGGAATGCCCGCAGAGGCCAGGATCTGGTTCCGCCGCTCACTTGTGCAGGGCGTAAGAAGGAATGCGGGATCGGCTGTAACTCGCACAGGCCTCTTTACTCCGATTCGCCTTAGGAGCTTCTCAGACTCCGGATCGCGAACGGTGATCCTCTTGGCCGATGAGAGCGCAAGCTTGGTAAGGAGCCTACCGACCCACGAGCGTATGGGACCGACTCCGTTGGCGTATACGGCAACCGGCTTCCCGAACGTCCTCGACGCGAAGATGATGGACAGGTAGTAGAGCAGCGATCTGAAGGAAGTATCGTCCTGGAGCAGGCTGCCGCCGCCGAAGACTACCAGGTCTGAGGCCAAGAGTCCCTTCACTACTTCCCTGGGCGACATCCTGCCGTATGCCTCAACGCCGTAGGTCTTAGCGGTGTCTTCGGGGTTTGCTGAGAGCACCGAGATCTCGATGCCAGGGTCCCTCGCCCGCAGGCTCTCGACTGTGGAGGCGAGTATCGCTTCGTCGCCGACGTTGCCGAACCCGTAGTACCCCGACAGGAGCACTCTAGCCACGAAGCTGCACCTCCGCCTCTCCCCGGTAATAGTAGGGGTGACCCATGTCAAGCATAGCAAAAAGGGAGATCACTGTAAAAACGGGTCGCCTCCGGGGGGAGGATGGCCGTCTATTGTTGTAGAATTGTGGCGTGTAGAACCAAGTTACAAATTGCCGGGGAATGGTGAAGCAGTGGCTCGGGCCGTGGACATTCTGGGGGTCGAGTTTTACCCGATTACGTTCAGCGGCGCCTGCAGGGCGCTGGACTGGATGCTATCCCTAAACGACGGGAAGACCCGGCTCACTGTCACCGCAAACCCCATCATGGTCATGATCGCTCAGAAGGATCCGGAGTTCGCCAGGATCTTAGGCTGTGCCGATCTACTCGTGCCTGACGGCATCGGCATCCTGTGGGCCGCTAAGAGGATGGGGCGCAGCCTTCCCGAGAGGGTCACGGGCGTCGACCTGACCAACTATCTCCTGTCCAAGAATCCGTCTCCTCGCATTTTCCTCCTGGGCGGGAAACCGGGGGTTGCCGAGAGAGCTAAGAACCGTCTGATCAAGGAAATGCCGTGGGTGCGCGTCGCGGGCCTCCATCACGGCTACTTCAATGAAGCCGAGGAAGAGGCGGTTATCCGCAAGATACGGTTCAGCGAGGCCGATGTCGTGCTGGCCGGCATGGGGGCGCCTAAGCAGGAGAAGTTCTTGTGGCGGAACCGCGGCGTCCTTGGGGCCAAACTAGGGATGGGTGTCGGCGGAGTGCTTGATATACTGGCCGGGGATGTGACGCTAACTCCTCCCGCTTTGCGGAAGGCAGGTCTCGAGTGGCTTCACAGGCTGGTGAAACAGCCTGGACGCATCAAGGCTGACATAGCCCTCTTTGATTTCGCGCTAAGAATCATGGCCAAAACGCTGTTCGGCAAGGGTAGAGCAGCAGAAGGAGACCAAGAAGATGATGACCAGGGATACTATGACGCAAGGCGAGAGTGAAACGGCGTCTCGTGTGCAGCAAATCGCGCACAGGCTGAGGCGGCACGTGGTAGAGATGGTTGGGAAGGCCGGCTCAGGCCATCCCGGCGGCTCGCTGTCGGCGGCCGACATTATGGCCGCGCTGTACTTCGGCGATGTTCTCAAGGTGGACCCGGCGAACCCGGCCTGGCCTGACAGGGACAGGTTCGTCCTATCTAAGGGCCACGCCGCGCCTATTCTCTACGCCGCGCTCGCTGAGAGAGGATTCTTCCCTGTCGAGACTCTCCCCACTCTTAGGCAGCTCGGTTCTATGCTGCAGGGGCATCCCGATGCCCGAAAAGTGCCGGGCGTAGAAGTCTCTACCGGCTCCCTTGGCCAGGGGCTATCCCTTGCCGTTGGCATGGCGCTGGCGGGAAAGCTAGACAAGAAGCCGTACCACGTTTGGGCTCTCGTTGGCGACGGCGAGTCCGAGGAAGGCCAGATATGGGAAGCCGCCATGGCCGGGGCCCACTACAAGCTGGATAACCTCACCGCGATTGTGGATCACAACCATTTGCAGATAGACGGTCCGCTGTGCGAGGTCATGTCGCCCGAGCCGTTGGCCGATAAGTGGAGGGCTTTCGGCTGGGACGTGGTTGAGGTGAACGGCCACAACGTGCCGGACCTCCTTGCCGCGTTCAAGGCCCCGCCGGTCCAAGGAAAACCGCGGGCAATCATCGCTGAGACAGTGAAGGGCAAGGGCGTCAGCTACATGGAAGGACTTGCGGCGTGGCACGGGAAAGCGCCCAAGGGCGAAGAGTTGGAGAGGGCGCTCGCCGAGCTCGCGGTGCCCGAAGAGGATAGGAGGTGCCGCTGATGGTAGCGCCACGGGAAGCATACGGCGAAACACTGGTAGAACTGGGCAAAGAGGATTCACGCATAGTCGTCCTTGATGCCGACCTCTCGTCCTCCACCAAGACCGACAAGTTCCGCAAGGCGTTTCCCGACCGGTTCTTCAACATGGGGATCGCTGAGTCCAACATGATGGCGGTGGCCGCTGGGCTGGCCCAATCCGGAAAGATCGCGTTTGCCTCGACTTTTGCGGTCTTCGCCACAGGAAGGACCTATGACCAGATAAGGCAGTCCATAATGTACCCCAGGTTCAACGTGAAGGTTGTGGCGACCCACGGTGGCCTCACCGTCGGTCCCGACGGCGCATCCCATCAGGCCCTGGAAGATGTGGCTCTCATGAGGGTCCTTCCCGGCATGGTGGTCATTGTCCCCGCCGATGTGGC
The DNA here is from genome assembly GCA_964602455.1 of uncultured Eubacteriales bacterium. GTDB lineage: Bacteria > Bacillota > Sulfobacillia > Fermentithermobacillales > Fermentithermobacillaceae > JBBDIP01. The sequence goes on from CAZRRG010000006.1 coordinate 12,834, forward strand.
TGAGACCAGGGCCGCAGTGAGGGCGGCAGCCGCATACGACGGCCCGGTCTACATCAGGCTTGGGCGTGAAGCTGTCCCTGATGTCCTGCCCGAGGGCGTAGGGTTTGAGATAGGAAAGAGCAGTGTCTTGTGGCCGGCCCTCGACCGGGAGGCGGTTGTGGCTGCTCCCAAGGGCGGGACGCCCCGGTTTGATGTGTCGTTTGTGGCGTGCGGCGTTATGGTCAAGCCGTGTCTGGACGCCGCCAAGGAACTGGAAGCCCAAGGGCTGAAGTGCGCGGTTGCCAACTTCGCGTCCGTAAAACCCCTGGATACCGAGCTCCTTCTAGCCCTTGCTCGCGCGAGCAAGGCGATCGTCACGGCCGAGGAGCACAGCGTTGTGGGCGGCCTGGGCGGAGCCGTCGCGGAGACTCTGTCGTCGGAGCATCCGATGCTGGTGCGGCGAGTAGGCGTACTCGACCAGTTTGGTGAATCAGGTCCGGCCGAGGACCTCCTGAAAGCGTACGGCCTCACCGCGAAAGATGTCGCGGAAGCCGGAAGGGCGGCGCTCGCGGCCGTAAAGTAGGGAACCCGTCCCATGCGCCCAGCATGAGACCTGTTTTCCACAACTTCCTCCCACGTGGAAACAGGATCGGGTCATATACTGTCGAATATGTGAGGGTGGAAAGACCTTCTCCCGGACGGTGACCTTATTGATTTCTTTACGAGGCGTCTCAAAACAATACCCCACAGGCATGCTGGCCCTCGATCACGTGGACCTTGAGATCAAGAAGGGCGAGTTTGTGTTCATAGTAGGACAGAGCGGCGCAGGCAAGTCCACGCTGATCAAACTTCTCTATAAGGAAGAGGACCCGACCAGCGGGCGTGTCATCGTCGGAGGCAAAGACCTCATTAAGATGCGGCGCAGGGAGATCCCGTACCTTAGGCGCAAGATCGGAGTCGTCTTCCAGGACTTCAAACTGCTCCCCGATCGCACCGTGGCCGAGAATGTCGCTTTTGCGCTGCTTGTCACCGGGTATTCGGGAAGGGATCCCGTGAAGAGCGTGATGCAGGTCCTCTCCATGGTGGGGCTCAAAGAAAGGCAGAACGCATATCCTTCGCAGCTGTCCGGCGGTGAGCAGCAGAGAGTGGCCATCGCGCGGGCACTGGTCCGTAACCCTGACATTCTGATCGCGGACGAGCCCACCGGCAACCTCGATCCAGATACTTCGCTTGAGATCTTCAAGTTGATTGAGCGAGCAAACATGTACGGGACGACGGTTGTCGTAGCCACTCACGCCAGACACATTGTTGATTCCATGCGCAAACGCGTCATTGAACTGCGGAAAGGTACCGTGGTGAGGGACGCTCGAAGAGGGGCGTACGACTATTGAGGTTCTCTACCGGCGGTTATTTTCTCGGGGAGACGGGGAAGAGCATTTGGAGGAACAAGATGTCCTCCTTCCTATCCTGCGCCACCACGGCTCTGTCCCTCTTCCTGCTCGGAGTCGCATTCCTTGTCAGCCTAAACATTAAGTTCACTTACACCGTTGTTCAGGATCAAATGGAGATCCAAGCCTATCTGGTTAAAGAGGCCACTCTAGATGAGTCCCAAGCCGTGTTCGAAGCCATCAAGAACCTCCCCGGAGTTTCCCACGCTGAGTATGTGAGCCGCGAAGAGGCGTTGGAATGGCTGAAACAGAGGTTCCAGGACAACGCGTCGGTGCTGGCGGGTCTCGGAAACGACAACCCACTTCCGGCAAGCGTCAGGCTGAAGGTCGCTGACGTCGCGGACACATCTGCCGTCGTCGAAGAGATCAAGAAGATGCCTCAGGTCGAAGACGTGATCTACCAGGAAGGGACCTCCCGGCAGTTGGCTTCGCTGGGCATCGCCACCCAATACGTCTCGCTTGGCGGAATGCTGGTCGTCGGACTTGTCGCTATCATGGTCATCGGCAACTCAATACGCCTGACCATCGACGCTCGCAGGCATGAGGTCGGGATCATGAAGCTGGTCGGCGCCACCGACGAGTTCATCATGGGGCCCTTCCTCCTGGAGGGCATGATCCTGGGCATGCTGGGCGGCCTCATAGGCGAGGGTTTGGTCGTCAGCCTCTATGTATGGATCGTTAGAGGGGTGCAGAACGTTGTGCCGTTCTTGCCGATAATGGAACTCTCAATGCCGGTTGCCCTGGATATGCTCGGCATAATGCTGGTGACCGGCATGGCCGTCGGCATCATAGGCTCGGTGCTTGCGTTGAGAAAGCACCTTAGAGTATAAGGAAAACCAGATAAGCGGCGGTTGGCGATACGGCCATACGCCCTAGAATGCAGATGACTCTGGGAGTACTGGATGAGGCGGGGGATTTCAGTGAGACTTATGCGAAAGGCTGCAAAGGTGGTAGCCGCGATCCTACTCATATCAGCGGCTCTGGTTGTGGCGCCCAACTCTCTGGCTTTGGGGGCGCCTCAGGAGATAGACCTGCGCATAGATGAACTGAACCAACTCCAAGTAGAGATCGACGAGCTTCAGAAGAAACTGCAATCCACAGCCAGCACAGAGAAGTCGGTGTTGGCCGAACTCTCCAAACTCGAGAGCCAGCTCGCGCTCGCCAACAAGGAACTAGACTACATAGAAGTCCAGTTGTCCGTCACCGATAGCCAGATCAACAAGACAAAGGCCGAGGTCCAGGAAACCGAAGAGAAGCTGGCCAGCCAAAAGGCGGCTTTCGACTCCAGACTGCTGAGTATGTACAAGGCCAGCAGGATCTCCTATCTCGACATGCTGCTTAGCTCCGGCAGCCTCTCGGAGCTCATGGCTCGTATGCACTACCTAAAGCAGATCGCTGTTCAGGACAGCTCTCTCATAGACGAGTATTGTGCCACAAGGGAAGCGCTGCTGGCGAAGCAGGCCGACCTCGAGGCGTACCAGACCAAGCTCGTTGGCCTCAAGGCCTCCCAGGAGCGCAAGAGGGCAGAGGTCACTAGCCGGAGTCTTGAGCGCGAGCAGTACCTGAACCGGGTTCAGGCCGACAAGCAGAAGTATGCTGAAGCCTTGGACCAGATGCAGAAGGAAGCCGACGCTCTCAACAAGATTATCGCGGACCTTCAGGCCAAAGGTCAGAAGCCACAGGCGCATCCCCTTCAGATGATCTGGCCGATCAGTGGAGGCGGCTGGATCAGTTCCGAATACGGCAGTAGGTATCACCCGATACTTGGCTATAACAAGTGGCATTCCGGAATTGACTACGCGGCGAACCGCGGTACCCCCATCAAAGCCGCGGAGGACGGAACCGTAATCCTGGCCGGGGTCAACGGCGGCTACGGCAACTGCGTGATCATCGACCACGGCGGTGGCGTCTCGACGCTCTACGGGCACGCGGACAAGCTACTGGTGAAGACGGGGCAGGACGTGATCAAGGGCCAGACTATCGCGCTTGTCGGCAGCACCGGGCTCTCAACCGGTCCACACCTCCACTTTGAAGTCCGCGTAAACGGTGAGACTCAGGATCCACTGAAGTGGGCTAAGCCGTGATTTGTACGGAGCGATAGCGGAGCATTCGCTGTAGGATGTGCTAAGGGGCAGGTGTGTGGACATAGGGTGTCTAGGGTGTCCGCGCCACACATATGAACCTCAACCCGGTCACGCGGTGATCAGTCGGATTTCCTAGGGTCACGGGATGCATATTACCAAGTTAGTCATATTCCTTCCCGTGACCATTAGCGGAAAAAGTCGGGTCACAAGGCGCCTAATCAGAGCTGATTAGTTACGACATGACCACACTTTTCGACATATTGGCCTTCTGGTGACTAGTGGAAACCCGAAAACAGGTCATCGCATGACCCGTCGAAAACCAAATGGTCATGTCGTGACCATGGGTAGTCATGCGGTGACCGTTAGGGGTCGGAGTGGCGGCGCACCGGCACAAGCGCTGCTAGATGTATCCCGCTCCCGCCACCCTTGCTCCATTTTCGCCTAGCGGATATGCTGAGTTGAAAAGGCTCTTTCGCCGCGCAAAGGGGGACCGGTTCCTCCATGATATCCAAGAGACGGGCTATTACCCTGTGTGTTGCGTTCGCTCTGCTGGCTGCTTTGGCCGGCGCCGCCGCTACAGCTTATTATGTCTACACGGGTCCTGTGGGTCGAATCTACGGCATAGTGAACCTGCTGGACGAGAACTTCTACAAGCCTGTTGACCGTGAAAAGGTCCTGGAGGGTGCCGCCGGCGGTGTCGTCCTGATGCTGGGGGATCCCTACTCCATCTTCATGAACCCCAAAGAGTGGGAAGAGTTTAACATCCGGACCTCCGGGGAGTACTCCGGGATCGGGGTAACTATAGGGGTCAAGGGCAGCAGGGTTCAGATCGCGCCTCCCATGAAGGGCGGGCCCGCAGACGAGGCCGGTCTCCAAGGCGGCGACATTATCCTGATGGTTGACGGAGACACCATACACACCAGCGATGAGGCAGCGGCGCGGATCCGGGGTGAAGCCGGCACCGACGTGACTCTTACCATTCAACGGGGCGAAGAGGTCTTCGACGTGACCATCACGCGGAGACAGATCGTGGTGCCTGCCACGAACTACTCGATGCAGGACGGAGATATCGGCTACATCGAGCTCTTGAGCTTCAACGAGCACTCGGCCGCTGAGACGGCTCACGCACTCTCGGATCTCAAGACTCAGGGAGCTAAGGCCATCATCCTGGACCTCCGGTACAACGGCGGAGGATACGTGGAGCAGTGCAGGCAGATCGCGGAGCTGTTTGTCCCCGAGGGAGTGCTGGTTACTCTGCGGTACAAGAACAAGCCTGACGAAGTGTACAGGACAACCGGGGAGGGCCTCGGGATGCCGTTGTTTGTCCTGGTCAATGAGGGATCCGCGAGCGCGTCTGAGATCCTGGCCGGCGCTATCCAGGACAGGGAGGCAGGAATCCTGATCGGTGAGAAGACGTTCGGAAAGGGTCTTGTGCAGGGCGCCTTTGCCCTCAAGGATGGAAGCGTGATCAAACTCACAACAGCTGAATACCTTACTCCCGCCGGCCGGGCCATTGACGGCCAAGGACTCGAGCCCAATATCCCTGTGACCGGCGATGAGGAACAGTTGGCTAAAGCTTTGGAAATGGCCCGGGCAGCCATTGACCAGGCTAAGTAGAGGAAGGACCGAGGAAAGGGGCCCTCTTGTTGAACCCGCTTCTTGAACTGTTGCGGTTGGTGGTGAAGTCCTACCCGAGCATGTTTGCCAGCCCCATAGTGGCTGTACTCTACCTGGTCGTGCTTGGGCTGGTCGCGTTCCAATACCAGCGGATCCAGTCGATGGAAGAGCGCATGTTTGGACGACCCCTGAACAGGGCCTTGGGCCACACGCTTGTATCGATGGCTCTTGGTCTGCTCGGAGGTCTCTTCGCGAGTATCCTGCTGGTAATGGTCGGTGTCACGGTGAGCGACAGCGGCGTTGGGTACCTCCTGCCGATCTCCCTGTTCCTGTTCTTGTGGAGTCCCAGGTTCCTATGCTTCTCCTACGCCGGCGGGCTCCTGTCTTTGAGTTACCTGATGTTCGGATGGCCCAAAGTGAACGTGGCGGCTATCACGGCGCTTGTGGCCTGCCTGCATGCGGCTGAATCATTCCTCATCCGGTTGAGCGGCGAGTCCTGCTCCACCCCCGTGTACATCCAGGGCAAAGACGATAGGACGGTGGGAGGCTTCAGTCTCCAGCGGTTCTGGCCCATTCCCATCCTCGTGCTTGCTCTCGTGAGGGTCCCTGACATCTCGGTTCTTGAAGGCGTTATCAGCCTGCCCGACTGGTGGCCGCTGATCAAGGCGCCGGAGGTGGCGGGCGTTGGGACGCCGGTTTTCACCATGATGTACGTGGTGGCAGCCCTGGGGTACGGCGATCTTGCTCTCTCCAGGACCCCCAGGGAGAAGGCAAGGGTCACCTCGCGCAACCTGTTCCTTTTCAGCGCCATACTGCTGGGGTTCTCCATCGCGGCGTCACGTTGGCCGGCGTTTACCTGGGTGGCTGCTCTGTTTGCCCCGCTTGGCCATGAGGCGGTTATTCACGCGGGAAACCACGACGAAAGAGAGCGGGATCCCCGCTTTGTGTCTTCCGCAGCCGGGTTGGTAGTCATGGACGTCTTTGACAAGAGCCCGGCGGCCGAGGCCGGTCTTGCTCAGGGATGGGTGTTGTCGATGGCCCAGGGGCTCCCGCTGCGCAGCAGGAACGACTTGGATGAGGCGCTGAAGGAACCCGGAGATGTCTACTTCAGTGTCCGCCCTCCTCGTTCCACAGTTACCCGCCAGGTACAAGTGCGGCGGCAAGGAGCGGAGCCTCTTGGGCTCGTCGTCGCGCCGGGGCTTGGTGACCGTCCCCTCGTGATCGCACACTCCGACGGGCCCCTTTTGCGCCTGCTCAAGACCTGGTTCGCGCGTCGATAGGAATAGATCTACGAACATTTGATTGCTATCTGCGTCCCGTGTATAATGGTCGGGCGGAGGGGATGCCCCGTGCCCGACTTCAAACTTGTGTCCGACTACGTTCCCAAGGGTGACCAGCCCGAAGCCATTGACGCTCTTGTCGATCGCATTCTCAAGGGCAAGAAGGATCAAGTGCTCCTGGGCGTTACCGGTTCAGGGAAGACCTTTACAATAGCGAACGTGATAGAGAGGTTGAACAGACCGACTCTAGTCCTTTCCCATAACAAGACGCTGGCGGCGCAGTTGGCCTCCGAGTTCAAGACCTTTTTCCCTGAGAACGCCGTCGAGTACTTCGTCAGCTACTACGACTACTACCAGCCGGAGGCCTACGTGCCTTCCAGCGATACCTACATTGAGAAGGACTCCACCATCAACGACGAGATTGACAAGCTCCGGCACTCAGCGACGCTGGCTCTGTTTGAGCGGCGGGACGTCCTGGTGGTGGCGTCGGTCTCTTGCATCTACGGCCTGGGTTCTCCTGAGGACTACCGTACTCTGGTGCTGTCCCTCCGCAAGGGGATGGTCAAGAACCGGCAGGAGATCCTGCGCCGACTGGTCGACATACAGTACAACCGCAACGACTTAGACTTCCAGCGCGGCACCTTCCGGGTCCGCGGTGATACCGTCGAGATCTACCCGGCCGGCTCAACAGACAGAGGCGTCAGGGTGGAGTTGTTCGGCGATGAGATCGAGCGCCTGACCGAGTTCGACGTGCTCACCGGGCAAGCTGTTGCGGAGATGAACCACGTGGCAGTGTATCCTGCCCGCCACTACGTGGTTACCGACGAGAAGATGGCGCGGGCGATCGCGAGCATAGAGGCTGAACTCGAAGAAAGACTCAAGGTCCTGAGGGACAACGGCAAGATACTGGAAGCATACAGGCTTGAGCAGAGGACCAGGCAAGACCTGGATATGCTTCGGGAAATGGGATACTGTCCCGGTATCGAGAACTACTCACGGCACCTGACCGGAAGAGCGCCGGGGCAGCCGCCCTACACCTTGCTGGACTTCTTCCCGCGGGACTTCCTCGTGGTGATAGACGAGTCTCACGCCAGCATACCGCAGGTCAGAGCCATGTACGCCGGCGACCGCTCGAGGAAGCAGACTCTGGTTGACTATGGTTTCAGGCTGCCCTCGGCGTTCGATAACCGGCCTCTCACCTTCGAGGAGTTCGAGCAGAAGATCGGCCAGACCATTTACGTTTCGGCCACGCCCGGCGCCTACGAGCTGGAGAAGTCGGGAGGGGCGGTGGTTGAGCAGGTAGTTCGTCCCACCGGACTGCTCGACCCCGAGGTCGAGGTAAGACCGACAAAGGGCCAGATCGACGACCTCATCAAAGAGATCCGCGATGTGGTGTCACGGAAAGAGCGAGTGCTCGTCACGACCCTGACCAAGCGCATGGCGGAGGACCTGACAGATTACCTGCGGGATATTGGCATGAGAGTACGTTACATGCACTCCGATGTGGACACTTTGGAGCGCATGGAGATTATCCGAGACCTGCGTCTCGGGGCGTTCGACGTGCTGGTGGGCATCAACCTCCTGCGCGAGGGGTTGGACCTGCCTGAGGTATCCTTGGTATGCATCCTTGACGCCGATAAAGAGGGCTACCTGCGGTCGGAGACGTCCCTCATCCAGACCATAGGGCGCGCGGCCAGGAACGTGCGGGGCAAGGTCATCATGTACGCCGATACCATCACAGGTTCCATGTCCCGGGCCATCGGGGAGACGGAACGCCGTCGCAGGAAGCAAGAAGCGTACAATAAGGAGCGTGGCATCACGCCCGCCACAGTTGAGAAGGCTATCCGCGACATAATCCAGTCGCAGAAGCCGGTGACGTCCCAGGCTGAGTACTACTTCAAGGACAAGGATATAGCCGACGTCCCGAAGCGGGCCATCCCGCAGCTCATACAGAAGATGCGCAAAGAGATGAAGCAGGCGTCTCGCGACCTGGAGTTTGAGCGCGCGGCGCTCCTTAGGGACATGATATTCGAGCTCGAAGCCAAGATCTCGCCCAAGTCAGGGCCTAGGAGCCAATCAGATGTCAAAAGATAAGATCATTGTAAGAGGCGCAAGGCAACATAACCTCAAAGGCATAGACCTTGAGATACCAAGGGACAAGCTGACTGTGATAACGGGGCTCTCGGGTTCCGGCAAGAGCTCCTTGGCCTTTGACACCATCTATGCAGAAGGGCAGAGGAGGTACGTCGAGTCTCTCTCGGCGTACGCCAGGCAGTTCCTTGGACTTATGGATAAGCCCGACGTGGACTACATTGAGGGTCTTTCTCCTGCCATCTCCATCGACCAGAAGGCCGGAGCGCGAAACCCAAGGTCCACGGTGGCTACCGTCACCGAGATATACGACTACCTGCGACTGCTCTATGCTCGCGTCGGTCACCCCCACTGTCCGGTATGCGGGAAGCCTATCTCCAAGCAGACAGTGGACCAGATCGCGGATCAGATTGAGGCCCTGCCGGAAGGAACGCGGTTCTCCATCCTGGCGCCCTTCGTCCGTGGGCGAAAAGGAGAGCATGAGAAGGTCTTCGACGAGATCCAGCGGGCCGGGTACGTGCGCGTGCGAGTGGACGGCGTGACAGCGGAACTGGACCAGTTCCTGGGCAAGAGGTTGGAGAAGCAAAAGAAGCACACCATTGAGGCTGTCGTTGACAGGCTGGTCCGGCGCGGAGATATCCGGTCGAGGCTGGTCGACTCCCTTGAGGCGGCTATCGGCCTAACCGGCAACCTGGTTGTGGTGGAGGTTCAAGGCCAGCCCGACCTGGTTTTCAGCCAGTCCCTGGCGTGTCCCGACTGCGGCATTAACCTGCCGGAACTGGAGCCGAGGCTCTTTTCGTTCAACAATCCGTTCGGCGCCTGCCCTGAGTGCCACGGTCTCGGAGTGAACATGGAGATCGACCCCGATATGGTTATCCCGGACCGCAGGCGCACCATAGCCGATGGAGCGGTCACGCCGTGGAACGGGACACCCGACGGGTACTACATGCAGCTTCTGGAGGCTGCATGCAAGCACTTCAAGATACCGACCGACGTTCCGGTTGATCAGCTGACCGAACAACAGATCAACACGATTCTGTACGGCGCTGGCGACGAGAGGATTCCTTTCCACTACGAGAGCCAGTACGGGCGCTACAGCGACCGGATGGTGACATTCGAAGGGGTAGTGCCGAACCTCGAGCGCAGGTACAGGAACGCTCCTAGCGAGGACGTACGCCAGTATATCGAGGAGTATATGGCGACTCGGCCATGTCCGACATGCAAGGGGACGCGCCTGAAGCCGGAATCCCTTGCCGTGACTGTGGGTGACAAGAACATCGCCCAGGTCAGCGAGATGTCGGTGTCGGCCGCACTAAAGTTCCTGGGTTCGCTCTCGCTCTCTCCACGCGAGGAGATCATCGCCAACCAGATCCTGAAGCAGGTGAAGGCAAGGCTCCAGTTCCTGATAGACGTGGGGCTTGGATACCTTACCCTGACGCGCCAGGCGGGTACGCTTGCGGGCGGAGAGGCTCAGAGGATCCGACTGGCGACCCAGATCGGCTCAGGGCTGGTCGGCGTGTTGTACGTACTGGACGAGCCCAGCATCGGGCTGCACCCCAGGGATAACCAAAAGCTGCTGAACACCATCATGCACCTTCGGGACATCGGCAACACCCTCATAGTGGTGGAACACGACGAGGAGACGATCAGGAGCGCCGACCATGTGATAGACGTCGGCCCCGGAGCGGGAGAGAACGGCGGTCAGATTGTCGCGGCCGGTTCGGTTCAGGACATCCTGGATAACCCAGACTCGTTGACGGGCCAGTACCTGTCGGGGAAGAAGCGCATCGAGGTACCCGCAAGGAGGAAGCCCGATGGGCGGTTCATCACCGTGAGGGGCGCGCGGGAACACAACCTGAAGAACATCGACGTGGCCATACCCTTGGGTCTGTTCACCTGTGTCACCGGCGTCTCCGGATCCGGCAAGAGCACCCTGGTCAACGATGTACTCTACAGGAAGCTGGCATTCGAGCTGAACGGCGCCAGGACCAAACCCGGAGAGCACGACTCGGTGGACGGCCTTGGCCATCTCGACAAGATCATCAACATCGATCAGTCTCCTATCGGGCGTACACCGAGGTCGAATCCAGCGACCTACACCGGTGTCTTCACCGATATCCGCAACATCTTTGCCATGACGCCCGACGCCAAAGTACGGGGCTACAAACCGGGACGCTTCTCCTTCAACGTCAGAGGCGGTCGCTGCGAAGCCTGCAAGGGAGACGGCATCCTCCGCATAGAGATGCAGTTCCTTCCCGATGTCTACGTGCCTTGCGAAGTCTGCGGCGGAAAGCGGTACAACAGCCAGACTCTCGAGGTGAAGTACCACGGCAAGAACATCGCCGAGGTATTGGAGATGACCGTGAGCGAGGCGCTCCTCCTCTTCAAGGACGTGCCGTCCATTCACCGCAAGCTGCAGACCATCGCCGATGTGGGGCTCGGATATGTAAAGCTGGGCCAACCGGCCACTACCCTGTCCGGCGGCGAGGCCCAGCGGGTTAAGCTGGCCACCGAACTGTCCAGGCGCGGGAATGAGCGAACCATGTACATCCTGGACGAGCCGACCACCGGACTCCATTTCGAGGACGTTCGCAAGCTCCTGGACGTCCTTCAGAGATTGGTTGACGCAGGGAGCACCGTGGTTGTCATAGAACACAACCCCGACGTGGTTAAGTGCGCCGACTACCTCATCGACCTGGGGCCGGAGGGCGGCGAGGAAGGCGGTTACGTGATCGCCACCGGCACACCTGAAGAGGTCGCGGCTGTTGAGGCGTCGTACACTGGCCAGTTCCTGAAAGGAATACTAAATGCGCGCGGGTCCGGAACACGGAACTCCGGTGTCGCGGGCGATAGGTGATGCTCCCGACTTGAGCGAGGACAGCCCCAGGATTGAAGAACTACAGGAGCAGGCATGGAGCGGCTATGTTGGTGATAGAGTAGCGCTTGCCGGCAGGATTAAGGACGCTCCTGAGTCTCCGGGCGTGTACGTGTACCGGGGCGATGACGGCACGGTCCTCTACGTCGGCAAGGCCAAGAACCTGCGCCAAAGGCTGCGTTCATACTTTGCGTCGGCCCTTTCTCCCAAGACAGAGGCTCTCATGTCAAAGGTCGGTAGCCTTGAGACGATCAGCGTCGGCTCCGAGAAAGAAGCCTTCATACTAGAGAACCTTCTAATTAAGCGCCACCGGCCCAGGTACAACATCCTGCTCCGCGACGATAAGCAATACCCCTACATTAGGGTTGGCGTTGCGGACAAGTGGCCTCGAGTTACTATCGCCAGGAGAACCGCCAAAGACGGTGCCCGATACTTCGGTCCATATACGCGGGCGGGTTCGGTCAGGGAAACCCTGGCTCTCCTCAGGAGGATCTTCCCCTTTCGCAACTGTAACGACAGGACTCTGGCCCAGGTGAAAAGGCCTTGCCTGGACTACCACATCGGGCGGTGCCTCGGCCCTTGCACCGGGAAGCTGGATGAGAGCGTGTACGCAGCGACCATTGACGAGGTCGTGAAGTTTCTGGAAGGCCGGCTAAGGGAGGTCCGCGCGTCCCTTCAGAAGAGGATGACCGCCCATGCCGAGAACATGGAGTTCGAAGCCGCCGCGAGAGTGCGGGACCAGATCCGGGCACTCGATGACGTGACTGAGCGACAGAAGGTTGCCACCAACGACCACAAGGACAGGGATGTGCTGGGGTTAGCCAGGTCCGGCGAAACCGCTTGCGTCTCTCTCTTGACGTTCAGGGAGGGAAAGCTCCTGGGCAAGGAGGGCTTCATACTTTCGGGAGCGGCGGGCCGATCCGATGTCGACGTGCTTGAGGCCTTTATCTCCCAGTACTACTCCTCCGCGCCCTTCTATCCCCCTGAGATCATCGTCCCGGCCGAGATACCTACAGCAGCCCACCTGGAGGAGATGCTTACCGACCAGCGGCGGGCCGCAGGTAGGGGAAGGGAGAGCGCGGTGCGGTTGCGTCATCCCAAACGCGGCAGACTGAGGGACATCATGGACATGGCCAGGGAAAACGCCGAAACCATGCTGGCTGAACGCGTGCCCAAAGAAGAAAGGGAGTCCGAGGCAAACCAGAAAGCCATGGAGGACCTTGCTCTCGCCCTTGGCACGGGCCGGTTGCCTTCGCGGATTGAGGGTTACGACATCTCCAACATCAGCGGACACGAGGCCGTAGCGTCGATGGTTGTGCTCAAGGACGGCAAGCCCGACAAGTCCTCGTACCGGAAGTTCAAGATGAAGGTCGACGGAAAACCCAACGACTTCGCGATGATGCAGGAAGTGCTTTGGCGGCGGTTCCGCAAGGGACTGGCGGAGAGGCAAAAGGCAGCCGAGGCCACGGGCGGCAGGCATGCCAATCCCAATGAGGAGGGGACCGTGGTCCCCGTACCGCGGGGAGGCCTTAAGGGTCCCGGCAAGTTTGCGACGTTTCCCGACCTCGTCATAGTCGATGGCGGCAAAGGACAGGTCAGCGCGGCAAAAGAGGTCCTGGATGAGCTGCATCTGGACATCCCACTCGCGGGCCTGGCTAAGAAGAATGAAGAACTGTATCTCCCCGGCGCATCGGATCCCATCGTGTTGCCCCGTGACTCCGGCGCGCTCTACCTGGTAACCCGCCTGCGTGACGAGGCCCACCGCTTTGCGGTGACATACCACCGGAAACTCCGGGGGGAAAAGGCAACTCGATCCCAGCTCCTCGACATTCCCGGCGTGGGCCCCTCAAGAGTCAAGGAGTTGCTAACGGCGTACGGCGACATCGAGGCCATAAGGAACGCGACCGTAGAGGACCTGGCTGCCGTCCGGGGCATCGGCCCCGCATTGGCGAAGGTCATACACGATTACCTGAACCCTCCCAAGCAATAGCTCCAGGGCTCCATCGCTCTCTGCAGAGCTGCAGCATCCCACTCAAGCCAGTCATCAAGATTCAGCTTAAACTTTTTAATGTCCGTATTGACATCTCTCATTCACGGCAATATATTGCATGTGGAAGGTGATTGCGCAATGGCCAATGAGGTAGTAGGCAACTGTCCGGTTTGCGGTTCCAACCTTGAGGTCACCGAGATCCAATGCCCGTCGTGCCACACGAAGCTGGTGGGGCACTTCGACCTCTGCAAGTTCTGCAAGCTGCCCCCCGAACAGAGGGCTTTTGCGGAAGTGTTCATCAAGAACAGAGGCAATATCCGTGAGGTCGAGAAGGAACTCGGGATCTCCTATCCCACAGTAAGAGGCCGTCTTGAGGGCCTCATCAAGGCGCTGGGCTACTCCGTATCCGCCGACGAAGATGAAGACCGGCTCGAAGCCTCAAGGGCGCTTCAGCGGAAGGAAATCATCGACCGGCTGGGAAAGGGCGAGATCAGCGCTCAGGAAGCCGCAAGGTTACTCAAGAACTTGTCTTCCAAATAGGTTAGGGAAACCCTTCGCCGCGACTTCCGGCGGCGAGGTTATCCATACGGCTGCCCAGGCTGGGGACATAAGCCAATAGAAGGGTAGGCTGCTAAGGAGGAACGTACAGTGTCCAAGGAAGAGAAGATGATGATCCTGCAAATGGTGGCCGACGGCAAGATCACACCGGAGCAGGGAGCCGAGCTTCTGCGAGCGGTAGGCGAGTCGAAGCCCGAGGGCCCCTCCACACCGCCTGCAGCGCCGGCCTATACGCCTGCGCCGGGCCCGTCGACTCCGAAGGTGACGGTAACCTCAACGGAAGGCCCGAAGACCGCCGAAGAGGTGAGGCAGAGTATCCAGAAGTCCGTTGAGGCTGCCACCCGTCGCGCGGAAGAGTTTGCCCAGAAGGCCGCCTCTTCCGCTGAGGAATGGGCTGCCAGGTTCTCCAAGCAGGCCGAGGAGATCGCCCAGCGCGCTTCGAGCGAGGGAGAGAATATCGGCAAGGTGCTTGGGGAGAGCGGAGCAAACCTAGGGAAGCTGCTGGGAGAGAGCGGCGAGAACCTTGGCAAGATCATCGCTCGCATCTTCACCGGAGGCTTCTCGGGAGGCTCCGAGTTTGAGTTCCATGAGGAGATGAGAGGAGACCTGCCCGCCGAAGGCGAGATACAGGTGAATCTCTCCACGACCAACGGACGTATAGTGGTCGACACTTGGGATGAGAAGGGCTATCGTCTTGACGTTCGCAAGAGAGTGAACGCCGCGACCGAAGAAGAGGCAAAGGAAGCCACCAAGGGTGGATATGAGTTCACAGCTGACGGCCTGAACCTTGCCGGCCGCACCATGGAGACAACGATGAACCTGTTCCGGAACTACTCCATTGGTTTCACCCTGACCCTTCCTCGCGACAGGAAGGCAACTCTCAACCTGGCTTCCTCGAACGGGCGGATCTCAGTGGGCGGAATCTCCGGCGCCAGTCTGCGTGCGTCGACCTCCAACGGACGAGTTGAGGTCGAGGACTGCAATTTCAGTAGCACGGAACTTGGTAGCGCGAACGGCCGCATCGAGTTTGACGGGCGCCCTGGGGATCTGAACGCCAGCACCGCAAACGGCCGCATCATCGCGCGGCTTGGGGGCCTTGGCGATTGGAAACTCAATAGCGCCAATGGACGGATAGAAGTTGAAATCGAAAAGGAGCCCGGCGCCGCTTACTCCGTGGAAGCATCCACAGTCCACGGCAGGATCGAGGTCTCGGGGTGGGAGAACGCCGAGGTGCTGGTCGACGAGACCAAACAAAAGATGGGATCGCGCCGGTACCACGCCCAGACTGCCGGCTACGGGCAGGCCGAGAAGAAGGCGTCACTGCGGGCCTCCACCACACAGGGCAAGGTGCTGGTGTCTTTCTAGGCGCTAAGCGCTGGCCGGGCGACTGTACTGAAGGAGTGAACTAGAGTGGAAGAGGAGAGAGTAAGGATCCTGGCGATGGTCAAGGAGGGCAAGATCTCTCCGGAAGAGGGCATCAAGTTGCTGGAGGCCCTCGAGACCAGCAAGGAAGATGAGGTTGAATCTCCCCAGACTAAGGCGAAGTGGTTCCGGGTCCGGGTCACCGACCTGAAGACCAACAAGCCGAAGGTCACGGTTAACCTGCCCTTTGGGCTCGTTGACTGGGCGCTCCGCACCGGAAGCAAGGTTGCCGCCTTCGGCGGAGTCGATCTGAACGGTATGGGGGTAAACCTCGAGGAACTCCGCGCCGCCATTAACTTCGGCCTTCGGGGCAAGATAATCGATGTGACCGATGAAGAGAGCGGGGATCACGTCGAGATCGTGGTCGAATAGTTAGGCGGCCAGCGGGTCGCTCGGTCCGGTATCGAATACGGGAGGCTCAGGAGAGCCTCCCGTTGCGTATCTCTTCCGCAATCTGGGCCAACCGGCGAAATCTGTGGTTCACGGCCGATTTCGAGGCAGGGACGCTGAGGGCCTGGCCCAGTTCCTCCATGGACATGTCGGGGTTCTCCATCCTTAGTCTCGCCAGCTCCCTGAGAGCCGCAGGTAGTGTGGAGAGACCTCTCTCCTCGTCTATAAGCCGGATATCCTGTAGCTGCTTCAGTGAGGCTTCGACAGACCTGCTCACGTTGGCCCGGTCCATGTTAACAAGACGCTGCACCGAGCTCTTTAGCGACTTCTGCGCCCGGACGTTTTCGTAGTCAAGCACCGACTTATTGGCGCCCACTGCAGTGAGAAAGCCGGTGATGTCGTCCCCGTCTTTGAGGTAGACAACCCAATTGGAGCGCCTCACAACTAGCCCGGCCCTTAGTCCCTCCTTTGATAGGAGGGAGCGCACGAAGAGCGCGTCCTTTCTTGCTGGCAAGGCCATCTCAAGATGGTGAGTGCGAGTTGGCGATGATACTGAGCCGCGCGCGAGGAACACTCCGCGAAGGTATGCGCGCCTGCAGTCCGGATTGCCCCTGATCCCGTCCACGGATGGCTCGGCCCCGTCTTCCTGTGCCGGGGGGATCTTGCCCCTTGCCTGACGTCTTCCACGCAACGAAGAGCCGACTACTGTCGGCCTGACCCCCGACCCCTGTTTCATGAGGTAGAACAGGCGCCGCAGGACAAACGGTTCAGCTGTGAACGTGCCGTCGGACTCCTTGGAGCGGGACGGCAAGAAGCGTCGAAGGGCTGCAGCCTCCCAATACGCCGCCAAATGGCCGTCTACCAGAACCCGTGCAAGTTCCTCTTTGACTGTGCGTGAGAACGTGTCAAGTTCCATGGGATCCTAGGTCCCGTCTACCACGCTATCCCGGCGAATGTGCCGGGAGCCAGAGGAGGTCACGAACTCCCGTATTGATCGGCCGAGGTTGACCGGGTCATGGCGGGCCAGGTCTCCTCGAGTGAGGTAGTCGCCGGCCACGGGGATGTATCCTCTAGCGTATAGTGCTCCCTTGTCGACGAGGACCTGGTATCTTCCCTCCAGTGCGTACTTCTCCGCGATTTCCGACGGGGCGGTCGCGGTGTTAACCAGGACATAATCGAACAGCCTGCCGGCGTGGGCCTCGATCGCTTGGACGTGGTCCAGCGCGCTGAACCCGTCTGTCTCGCCTGGCTGGGTCATCACGTTACAGACGTACATCTTTGGCGCAGTTGACCTTAGTATGGCTGCCCTTATGCCCGGGACAAGGAGGTTGGGGATGACCGAGGTGTACAGGCTGCCGGGACCTATGATGATGCCGTCCGCCGCATCGATCTGCTTTACAGCTTCATCCAGAGCCGGAGGGTCGACCGGGTCGAGGCGAAGGCGCTTTATCCTTTTCTTCGCCAGTGGAATAGCGTACTCTCCCACCACGGTGGTGCCGTCCTCCATGTCGGCGCACAGCCTTACATCGGAGAGGGTAGCCGGCAGAACCGTTCCGGTTACGGCCAGGATGCGGGACATTGTCCGCACCGCCAGCTGGAAGTCGCCGGTCATCTCGGTCATGGCCGCCAGGAACAGGTTCCCGAAGTTGTGGCCCGAAAGCACGCCCTTCTTGAAGCGGTGGTTGAACAAGGCTGCCATATCCGGTTCGGCTTCGGCCAGGGCAAGTATGCAGTTGCGGATATCGCCCGGGGGGAGCATCCCCATCTCCTTGCGGAGGCGACCAGAACTGCCGCCGTCGTCAGCCACTGTGACGATGGCCGTGAGCTCGCAGCTCTCCGTCTTCAGCCCGCGGAGGACGCTGGCAAGTCCGGTGCCTCCTCCTACGGCTACGATCCTTGGTCTTTGCTTCCTCACTTTTCGAGACCTCCGGACTCGCCACGCTCAATATCTCTGTGTTCCACCACAACCGTATGCTCCTTTGACTCCAAGTGAGCCCTAAGCGCTTCGCCTATAGTGACTGAGCGGTGGCGCCCGCCAGTGCAACCGACGGCAATAGTGAGATGGCTCTTTCCTTCCTCGACGTAATGCGGCAGCAAAAAGTCCACGAACTTAGACATTCTTGAGAAGAAACTCTTGGTAATGGGTGACTTGCACAGGAACGAGGTCACCCGGGAGTCCAATCCGGACAGGGGCTTCAGCTCGGGTACATAGAACGGGTTGGGCAGGAACCGCACATCGAAGACCAGATCGGCGTCAATCGGCAGCCCGTGCTTGAACCCGAAGGTCACGATCGTAATCAGCAGCTTCTGGGACTTCACCGTGCTGGTGAACACGCCGACGAGCTGTTTTCGCAGCTCTGCAGGCGTAAGGTTAGAGGTATCGATGATGATGCTCGCCTGTCCTCTAAGATCGGCCAGGATCGCTCGCTCTTCGTGGATCCCCTCGAGAATGCTTCCCTGAGGAGAGAGAGGATGCCGGCGCCGCGTTTCCTTGTAGCGCCTGACCAGCGTATCATCATCGGCCTCAAGGAACAGCACCACAGGCTTCGTACCGTTCTCCATAATCGACGCCAGGGCCGAGGAAAGATCCTCGAAGAACTCCCTGCCGCGGACGTCTACCCCCAAGGCGATCCTGGAGATCGGCTCCCGCAGGCCCATGCAGAGGTCGATGAAGGTGGCAATGAGCGCGGGAGGGAGGTTGTCCACGCAGAAGTAACCAAGATCCTCAAGCGTCTTTAGCGCCTGTGATTTGCCGGCGCCGGAGACTCCTGTAACGATAACAATGTCCTGGCCGGTGCTCTCCACTGCCCGCGCCCCCCATCGTCAGTCTTCCGGGCGCACCCCCAGTGACTCCCACAAGCCTTTCTGAAGGTCGGGCTTACGGAGGAACGACAGGTCCGCGCCGGCTTTCCACGCCGAGTACATGCTCTCCCCGCGCCTCAGGCCCAGTTCGGGATAGTCCGACTTGGTCCAAAGCCTTGGTTTGGGATGTGACCCGTAGCTGTCGTTCGGCATGAAAATGCTCTCGCCTTTGTATTCAACGTCATAGAAAGCCAGACCTTTTCGCAGCCTGACAGGGTCATAGACCGACTGGAACTCTGACGCGATGAAGTTCGCCATGACAAGGGGCTCATCGCCCGGATTGGTCGTGACATGACCGTAAAACGGAGGGATCAAGAGAATGTCCCCCGCCGAGAAATCCGCCACCACGAAGTCGGAGACTTCGCCCGAAATCTCGCCGCCCTTCTGCAGCAGGAAGTGGGCTCTGCCCTTCAGCACCTGGTAGATCTCGGGATAGGTCCAAGGTTGTCCCGGCACACGCGGATGATAGTGGCCGACCGTCTTTACGTACTCGGAGCCAATGGTGCCTGGGAAAATGACCGTCATGTCGTAACGGATGCCCTGGCTCTCCATCGTCCACCGGTCCTTCTCAAAGCCAGTCCCCCGGTACATCGCGTAAAGCACCGAAGGGCCTTCCTCTCCAGGGTAAAGGAGCACCGGAGACGCGTCCTCCAACCTGCGGAGAGAGGCCTCCGGCGCCATAACGCCCGGGCCAAACCGCAGCGATCCGTCTTCATCAAGCGAGACAGGGAAACCGGCCAGGTCCGCAATGGATGCCGGCGCAACAGAGTTGTCTGCCAATGAGAGTCACCCGCTTTCCAAACGCTTGTCATCACAGCAATCAGTAGCAGAATATCACCTGGCAAAGCGCGTGATGCTCGAACTCGCTCGCAAATGGGCACGCGCTTTGCTCGCGATGCGGCAAGGGCGCCGCGCTATCGCTCTGGCAATGCCTAAGCTTTCGTGTGCAGGGGCTTGCAGATCAGCTCCAGGACCTCTGTGTCGAACACGGTCTTGGAGTGCGAGGGCACAATGACCAGCGCCGTGTCGGCGCCTCCACCCGAGCCCCCAACCGAGATGACCGGTTTTCCGTAGGGGATCAGGCCGGCGTCAAGCGCCATGACTGCTATCTCGACAGCCACTTTGGTTCCTTGCGAGAACATGCGCAGCGCCGCAGACATAACCCCACCAGTATACAGGCCGCCTTGCTGTTGGGTGACTGCCCTTTCCACGTTCCCGAAGAGGTGCGTAGTTGTCAGGACTTCTGCGCCGGCCTGCTTGAGCTCGCTGCGGGCCGCGGGACCCATCTCGTCCATGCCGGGCTCTTTGAAGCCGACCTGGTGGGTAACGCAGACGACCTTCAGTCCTTTGCCCAGGAAATGCCGGGCGGTGAATCCGGTGTTGGAAGCGACCACGACATGGTCGATCCCGAGTTCCTTTGCTCTCTCGATCGCCAGGCGCGCCGTTTCCGCAGTATTCTCCCTGCCACGCTTGTCAAAGTACACTGTCACGAGAGATCCCTCCTGGGTCTTAAGTGGTTGTCTCTACCAGCATATCCTATCCGGGCTTCGACTCAAGCCCGGTTCTGGGCTGAAGAAGCGCTCGCTCGCGGTGAAGCTCGCGGACGTCCCAATGGCGTTTCTCGTAGATCTGGAAGGCCCTGCGTTCCATGAATGCCGCCTGCTGCGGGTCGCCTATCTCGTTGTACATGTCCGATAACCACAGCGCTGCAAGCGCTAACTCCCGTTCCGCCTCTTCCCGCTGGAAGATGTCAACGGCCCTGCGGCCGTGCTCTATGGCCTGGCCCTGCCTGCTGTGGGCGCGGCTCAAGCACCCGCGGATAAGGCTTACCCATCCCTTCTCAAGGGCGGACTTCTCCTCCAAGAGCGGCTCGGCCGCGCTGATCATACGTGTGGTCTCTTCGTATTCACCTTCTCGGAGCGCGGCTTTGGCCAACTCGATGCTTGCATAGGCTGAGTAGAGCTTCATATCGAGCTCCCAGTATCCATCGCGGGCCATAGCCAGGTACTCTTTTGCCGCCTTCTGGTTGTCCTCGCGGTACATGAGTTTGCCTATGTTCACCCACACCAACACCAGGTGGCGCTTGGAGCCTTCTGATTTGGCAAGCGCGTCTTCAAAGTGGGTTCTGGCGGCTTTCCAGTTCCTGCGGCGGAGCTCGATGAGACCCATCCCAATAGGTATCATCATGTTCAGGGTGCCCAGGTCCTGCCCGCTTCTTCCGGCAGCCCAGCGGCGTGCTTGGCGAATCGTGTTTTCGGCTTCGTCCAGTCTCTCCGCCTCAAGAAGCGTGGAGATCAGGTTTCCCAGAAGGTTTCCGTGGTTGACGTCGTCAAGCTCAGTCACTTTGAGTCCCCTGCGGTACCAGTCGATCGCCGCATCCGGATCGTGTTGGCCCAACATGTATCCCATCATGATGCAGACGTAACCCACTGAACGCGGTTTCCCCATCTCCTGGATGATCCTGCAGGCGTAACTGCCAAACTCATTGGCCGCATCGAAGTCTCCCGCAGCTCCCAGGCACTTCGCCGCTTCCGCCAGACAGTTGCTCCGGCGCGTTGGCTCATCGAGGATAGCTGACATAATGGACGCCCTGTGCCAGGTCTCGGCAGCATCTTTCCACAACCCTAGGGACTCCAGTAGCCTAGCGGCCTTTTCTAGATGCTCAAGGGCCTCCCTATTCTTGCCCGCGTGTATCAGGTGCTCAGCAACACGCTTCTCGAAGAAAGGTCCTTCATCGGGTAGCGCGACCATTGCAGAAGCGAGTGTCGCATGGAGGTCCCGAAGCTTAGCCAGAGTGAATACGGATGAGACTTGCATGGAGACTCCGTGTACACTCGTCCGCTGGACTCCGGCGTCGTCCCTGACGATTACAAGAGACCTGGCTACCAGTTTATCCGTCATTAGGTCAAACTCGGTCCTCTCAAGGGTAGACGCTGCCCTGACCCAGTCCAACCGGGCATCATCACCAGCCAGAACATACAGGGCCAGAAGGGCCATCTCATGCTCCGAGAGGGGCTCCTCCGCGTGTGTTCGCCGGACGTCCGGCCTGCCGGACCTAGCCATGTCAGACAGCACTGTTTGCAGGAATGCCCTAACGACACGGGACTCCCTGTCACTGAGGCTGGATAGGGCAACATAGAAGGACGGGCGCGCATGGTGCAAGTTGGTTGCGGATAGGAATGTTTCAACGAGCCGCGCAGTTTCTTTCCGGTCAGGATCCTCGATGAAAACCGGCGCTTGCTCGCTTGCCACTGAAGCTCCCAGATCCTCTGAGTACAAATGGGAGAGGCTGAGGTTCAAGTATGATGCTATGCGGTCCTTGTACTCGTCATTGAGGTTCTTCCGAGTGCCGTTCAGCACAAGTGATAGATAGGACTCCGATAGCCCGATCCTCTCGGCTAGGTCTTTGATGCGGATGTTCCGCTGTGCAAGTATGGTCTTTACGTTCCGGCAGAAGACCTCGACTGAAGCCACGGAACCCACCTTGGCCTTTCCGGCAAAAGAAAAACGCCGGGAGCTTTACTTCGCTCCCGGCCTCGGAATACCTGTTAGCCTCTGCCGATGCTGTTGTTGACCGGCGGCCAAATGGTAGGTGGAACGTCACCAGGTCCTGCGATGACCGGAGAAGTGCTGTTGTTGACTGGCGGCCACACCGTGGGCGGAACATCGCCCGGGCCGGCGAGCGCCGGACCAATGACGTCAACAACAATGGCTCCGAACCCAAACAGGAACGCTACGACGAGAAGCAACGCGACCAACTTCTTCACTCTCGGCACCTCCCACTATTCTGGTAGAAATGAGGGTTTGGACAACGCAGTCTGTATATGTCGAGGGCTCCCTAAAAAAGGGGGGCAGCATCCCTGCTGCCCCTGAAGGTGATACCGGCTGAGCACTCGCGCGTTGTTTGGGCACGACAGGATTCTGGCGACTAATGGCCGATTCCTGTGGGAAGGCCTAGCGGATAGACCCAATAATTGGGTGCAGCGAGTGGCGGTTTATCTCACAGCAAACTGAAACAGGCCTAATCGGAGAAATCCGCATATCGGTTTGCTGAGAGATAATGCCGACGGCGTTTGGAGCCACCATCGGAGCGGAAGATCCTCGAAAATATGCTGTCAGTTAAACTCGACCTGATCGCGATCCCAGCATAAGTGGTAATTGCGGTACTCAATCCCTGTATAAGGGCCCCGTATGCTTGAGAGGGTTCCGGCCCAACAGCACGAATGGTATTCTATAGAGGTAAGAAAGGGCGTGAAGGGCCTTTGCTCGAGGGTCTCCTCGGCTTTCTCAAGGACTTTAGGTTGCCGGACATAATCCGGATTCCCTTAGACGTCGCTATTGTGGCGTACCTCTTCTACAGAGTGTTCGTCCTTATTAGAGGCACAAGGGCAGTGCAGCTATTGGAGGGCATCGCCCTCCTGTTCCTCTTCATTGCCGTGACCGACTGGCTGGGTCTTGACACGATGAACTACCTCCTGGTGCGACTCGGTGACGCGCTTGCGCTCGCTCTGCCGGTCGTGTTCCACCAGGAGATCCGCAGGGTGCTTGAGCAGATAGGGCGTGGCGGCAGCATTATGACCCGGACTCTGTTCAGCGGTTCCGTCTTCACCTCTGAGAAGGTGATCGGCGAGATCGTGGAGGCGGTTGGCCACATGTCGTCAGTCAAGACGGGAGCTCTGATCGTGATCGAGAGGGCATCGGGACTAGAAGAGTACATGGATGATGCGGTCTCCCTCGATGCGGCTGTGAGTTCGGAGCTGCTCGAGAACATCTTCTTCAAGAACTCTCCGCTTCACGACGGGGCGGTCATCATAAGAGGCGATAGGGTAGCCGCGGCGGCCTGCTTCTTGCCCTCAACGCAAGAGGCCGTCACCGTGGAACTTGGCTCACGGCACAGGGCCGCTCTCGGGGTGACCCAGGTGTCAGACGCCATCGCCATAGCTGCGTCGGAGGAAACCGGGACCATCTCGCTTGCCGTAGGAGGAAGACTGTTGCGGGGCCTCGATCTTGCAACCCTCAAAGAGAAGCTGGTTGATCTCTTGCAGGTCCGGCAGTCGGTCCCCCAGTTCTTTAACCGGGGGGCGGGGAAATGATCGAGAGGATGCTGCAGAAAGACCTCGTCGTCAAAATAGCGGCGCTGGCCATAGCGCTTATCGCGTGGTATGTGGTAATGGAACTGGTCAATCCGGAGCAGACTGCCCAGGTTACCGTGGAGATCCCGGTCCAAGCTCCAAAAGGCAAGATCCTCACGAGCCTGCCGTCGGTCCGGGTTACCATCACCTTTGAGGGAAGGGTCAGGGACCTCGAGAGGATCGATCAGAAGAAGGTCGTCATACCCTTCGACATATCTGACGCCCCGGCCGGGCAGACCTTGGTTACTTTGGAGTACGAGTCTCCGTTCCGAGGGGTCAGGGTGAAAGATATCAACCCCAATGTAATTGCCGTCACTTTGGCTAAAGAAGAGACCAAGGAAGTCGGCGTCGACGTTACGGTACGTGGGACCCCGAACAAGGAGTACGATGCCCAAAGGCCGACGTACTCGCGGTCCACTGTCAATGTGACCGGTCCGAAGGGCAATGTCGACCGGGTGCAGTTTGTGACGGGAGAGATCGACGTGACCGGAGCGGTAGGCGATGTCACCTCTACGGTGAAGCTTGTACCCTACGATGCTTACGGGAATGAGGTTGCTCAGATCACGGTTGATCCCGCCACGGTTGAGGTTACGGTTCCCATGATCAAGAAGCCGCCTGCCAAGACAGTGGAAGTAAAGGTGAACACCACCGGAACCCCCAAGAAGGGCTTCAGGTTGGCCGGCGCCTCGGCTGCACCGGCGTATATAGAGATTCGTGGTGAAGAAGCGGATACGAGGAACATTACCTCTATCTACACCAAGCCTGTGGATGTTAGCGGGCGCGACTCCGGCTTCAGCGCTGAGTACACTCTCGATCTTCCTCCAGGGGTGAAGGCGGAGACCAGCACCAAAGTGATGGTTTCAGTGGATATCCAGCCTGACATCGTGACGAGGACGTTCTCCGGAGTGATCGTTCAGGTCGAGAACCTGCCCATTGGTTTCACTCTGAACATCGATCCCCCGATGGTGGACGTGAAACTGACCGGAAGAAGCGACATTCTTGAGAAGATCGAAGTAAGCGATATCCAGGCGTTCATTGACGCCGGCGACATCAACCCCCTCGAGATAGGGTCTCGCCAGGATTACCTGAAGATTGTTGTGCCCAGCGGATATCCGGAGGGCGTGAAGCTTGACGTCACTCCTCCTAGGGTGACATTGACCCTCACTAAGAGGTAGAACAGGGGCGTTCTTCGGATGAATCTATTTGGCACCGACGGGATCCGCGGAATCGCAAACGCGGGCCTTTCATGGCACACCGCATTCAAACTGGGCCGAGCTATGGGCCTCTACCTCTCTCAGGGACTCCCTCTCTGCGTCGGCAAGGACACCCGGGCTTCGGGCGACATGCTTGAGGCCTGCATCATTGCCGGCGCAACGTCGGCGGGGAGAGATGTTGTGCGGCTGGGCGTGATCACCACGCCGGGTCTTTCCTACCTGGTGAAGCACCTCGGATTGGGCGGGGGCGTGATGATCTCCGCATCCCATAACCCGGCCGAGTACAACGGCCTCAAAGTGTTCGGTGGAGATGGCAAGAAGATCCCCGACTCCATGGAGGTCTTGTTCTCAGAGTTCATCCAGAACGAGTCTGAAAGCGGGATCGCAACGGGCGGGGAGGGAACGGCTCCCGGCGTAGTCGCGAGTTGCGCGTATCCAACAGGGAGCGGCATTGGCCGCGTCATCCCCGGCGAGGGGTACGTGGACAAGTACGTTGACTTTCTCTGCAGCGTCCCTGCTAACCGGTTGTCGGACCTCAGAGTGGTGCTGGACACCGCAAATGGATCCACCTCGGAGATTGCTTCACGGGTGTGGAGCCGGCTCGGAGCCCGGGTTGAGGTCATCAACAACTCACCTGATGGCATCAACATCAACGCGGACTGCGGCTCAACCTGTCCGGGCAACCTTGCGGCCAAAGTGGTGAATAGCGGCGCGGACGCGGGGTTCGCCTATGACGGCGACGGCGACCGGTGCATCATGGTGGACGAAACCGGGACGGTGCAGGACGGCGACCACACTATGGCCATCCTCGCCTTGGACCTCGTGAAGAAAGGGCGGCTGCCGGGTAGGACCGTGGTAGGCACCGTCATGTCCAACTACGGCCTGGAGGTGTGCCTGGCCGACCATGATCTCAGGCTGGAACGGACCCCGGTGGGCGACCGCTACGTCTTAGAAAAGATGGAGGAGCAAGGGTACAACCTTGGCGGCGAGCAGTCGGGGCACATAATTGTGAAGGATGTGCTCGGCGCCGGAGATGGGATCCTGACCTCGCTCATGGTGGCGGACGTCCTGGCTGGAAGCGGCAAGAAGCTATCGGAGCTGTCATCGGTAATGACTGCCATCCCCCAGCACCTGGTCAACGTGCGTGCCGACAATCCGAAGGGGCTTGCGGCGCGAGAGGCGGTGATAGACGCGGTGAAGAAGGCTCAGGCCGAACTTGGCGACCGAGGGAGGGTTCTGGTCCGGCCGTCTGGAACAGAACCACTGGTAAGGATCATGGTTGAATCCCTTGACTCCCATATGGTAGAGTCGTGCATACATTATCTTGAGGAGGTGATTGCGAAGGAAAACCAGGTCGGAAAGGAATAGCGCGTGGGGCGGCAGCACGGCAAGAGTACCAAAAACAGCGCCTGGACTTTCCGGCTACAGGCCGGGAAGTTGACGAGGATGGGGGAATTCGAAAGATTCGGCGGGTCCCCCACGGTTTGCCACAACCGACAGAGGTCCTTCAAAACCTTCGGGTGACCGAAGAACAATAAGGGCCGGGTGGTTGCCACGCACACTAGCCTTACTTCTCACAGATTATCTACACCATTGGCACCTTGCGCGCATTGGGTCTCTTCATCCTTTTGGCCCTGTACCAGCCCGACCGGCTCTATCTGCTCAGCAGCATCTGTTTACCGTGGAGAGACTAGATCGCGAAGGGAGCAAACATCGTGTGCGGGATCGTCGGCTACGTAGGTGATAGAGAAGCCGCAAAGGTAGTATGGGATTCCCTATGCAGGCTGGAGTACAGAGGATACGACTCAGCGGGGATAGCCGTCCTTAACGGGGACGGTATCAAGACAGCCAAGTGCAAAGGCCGCTTGGCCGATCTGGCCGCCAAACTGAGTGAGCTGCCCTACGCCACTCAAGCCATAGGACACACAAGGTGGGCTACTCACGGCGCTCCGAACGACAACAACGCCCATCCCCATAGGGACTGCACAGGTAACGTAGTGCTGGTCCACAACGGGATCATTGAAAACCATCGCGAACTGCGGGAACGGCTCTTGGCAAACGGCCACAGGATCAAGACCGAGACCGACACCGAGCTTGCGGCTCACCTCATAGAGGAGAACTACGCGGGAGACCTCGCTGATGCGGTGATGAGATCGGTGGCCGAGCTCGAAGGCACACTGGCGCTTGTAGTGGTTCACGCACATGAGCCGGGTCGTATTGTGGCCTATCGCGAGAAGAGCCCGCTTATCGTGGGCCTTGGCGAAGGAGAGAACTTCCTGGCCTCCGACATCCCTGCCATACTGCCGTACACCCAGAAGGTGCTGGTTGTGAACGACGGCGAGATCGTGATTGTCCAGAAGGACGAAGTCCTCATCCGCGGTAAGGACAACGGTTGCGTCGATAGGAAGCCGGTCGTCGTGGACCTCAAGCCCGAAGCCGCCGAGAAGGCCGGTTTCGCCCACTTCATGCTGAAGGAGATATACGAGCAGCCTGAAGCGCTGGATAGGGTAGCGTCCGGGCGGATCCGTGATGGCATGGTAGCGTTCGAGAAGTCCGAGTTCGGACTCACCGATCAGGAGGTTCGCGGCCTATCGAAGGTATGGCTTATGGCATGCGGCACCGCTTATCACGCGTGTCTGGTAGGTAAGACGCTGATAGAGCGGCTGGCGGGGATCCCCGCCGAGGTCATGCTTGCGTCCGAGTTCCGGTACAGCGAGCCCATTGTGCCTCCCGGTAGCCTATGCGTGGTGGTCAGCCAGTCGGGCGAGACTATCGATACCTTGACGGCGATGCGTGAGGCGCGTGAACTGGGTGCGTCCAGGGTGCTGGCGGTGGTCAACCAGCCAATGAGCTCTCTGGCTCGGGAAGCAGACGATGTCATGTACCAGCGTGCGGGCCCCGAGATCTCGGTCTGCTCAACGAAGGCCTACACCACCCAGGTAGCCTGCCTTGGACTTCTTGCGATCCATCTGGGTGCCGTTAGAGGACGACTCACCAAAGACCAGGTCAGGAAGCTTACTTCAGACATAAGATCTCTACCTGAGAAGGCGCAGGGCGCTCTTAGGTCGTCCGCCGTCATGCAGCGGCTGGCGAAGGAGATGGCTCAGAAGGAGGACATCTTCTTCATCGGCCGTGGGATGGACTACATGGCCGTGATGGAGGGCCAGCTCAAACTCAAGGAGATCTCCTACATCCACGCCGAGGCGTACGCTGCGGGAGAGCTCAAGCACGGGACGCTTGCCCTCATCGGACCCGGAGTCCCCGTCATAGCCGTCCTGACAGACCCCGAGATTGCGCCGAAAACAGCCTCCAACATCATGGAGGTCAAGGCCCGAGGCGGAAGGGTAGTCGCCATCGGTTCGGAGGAATGTCTGGCCAAAGTCCATCTCGCAGACGGCGACGTTGCCGTGACGATTCCCACCGTGAACCCGCTGTTCTCGCCGGCTATCTCGGTCATAGCGATGCAGCTCCTCGCCTATTACGTGGCTCTCGAGCGAGGTACCGACATCGACAAGCCGAGGAACCTGGCCAAGAGCGTGACGGTGGAGTAGGGAAGAGCAGGGGGAGGGCCCTGCTGCCAAGTGAAAGACAGACGTAACCGGCCCCCCTGGAAGCAGGGGGGCTGGCTTTTCAGTGATCTGTGCTAGAGGGTTACATCTCACGTGTCAGGAATCACTCACGCGAGGGTCAAGTCCCTTCTTTTCTGTAAAAAGCCCTCCGGTGACTGGTATGTACCCACT
>CAZRRG010000007.1:0-12088 GCA_964602455.1 uncultured Eubacteriales bacterium
GTCCTCCTATTTGGCCTTGCTCCGGGTGGGGTTTGCCTGGCCAGCCGGTCACCCGACTGCCGGTGGTCTCTTACACCACCGTTTCACCCTTACCCAACCCTCAGGTCCCGCCCAACTGCGCGCGCCAGGCTGGGCATGCCCGCTACGCTAGACGGCACCTGAAGGACAGGCGGTATGTTTCTGTGGCACTTTCCCTGAGGTCACCCTCGCTGGGCGTTACCCAGCACCCTGCCCTGTGGAGCCCGGACTTTCCTCAAGCGCTGCTTACGCTGCGCCTGCGACCACTTGACCTGCTTACCCAAACACAATATAGCAGCGCCGGTGGAAGGCGTCAAAGCGCATCTAGCGCCTTTGTCGCGGGGGGCTGCCCCGCTGTACCGGCTACATCAGTCTACTTCTGCGGCAATGTTATGTCAACTCTTTGCCCTGCTACAGGCGTGTTTCGGTCACAGTCGCGCGCGTAAGCAGCAAGCAGAGGACATCCGACGCGCCTAAATCAGCTGCCGAAATCTACCTGAGGCACTCCCTGAGCCGATTCCGGGACCTCAAAGTAGGCCCTCTCGCCGAACCCGGTGAGGCGCGCGAACACCGACATCGGGAACTGCTTCACCATGGTGTTGTAGACACGCACGCCCTCATTGAACCTCATGCGTTCGGTGGAGAGACGGTTCTCAGTCCCGGTAAGCTCGTCCATGAGCGCCTTGAACTGTGTGTCCGCCTTGAGAGTCGGGTAGTTCTCCACGACCACCAGAAGCCTGCTGAGAGCGCCCTGGAGCTCGCCCGCAGCCTCTGCCTTTTCATCAATGGAAGCCGCGCCGGCGAGTTTCGCCCTTGCGTTGGCTATGTCGGTGAATATCTGCTCCTCATGGGCCGCGAAGCCCTTAACGGTGGCCACGAGGTTGGGTATGAGGTCGTTGCGCCTCTGCAGCTGGTTCTCAACCTGAGCCCAAAGGCCGTCGATGTTCTCATTCTCCCTGACCAGGGTGTTGTACTTCGAAATGCCCCATCCCGCCACTACCAGGACCAGGCCCAGAACAATCAGTAGTACAAGACCGGTCTTCTTCACGATGTCTCCCTCCAGTCTGTGTCAAAACGCAGGTCTGCGTAGACTATCACCACTTGCGTCCTGCACCGCCCCCTCCGCTACTCCCGCCGCCAAAGCCGCGAGGTCCGGAGAAACCGCCGCCCCTGCCACTCCCTCCAATGCCGCCGAAGGGACCGGGTCTCACGGGGGGCATACCGCCGGTACCTGGCCTGATGAGTCGCGCTGTCCGGTACGGCTTCTCGTTGTGGTAACCGCACTTCGGGCAATGGAGGATCTTCATCGCCAGCCCTCCGGCATCATAGGTGGCGCCCTGCACGACCCTATCGGTCACGACCAGCCTGGACTTGCACCGCGGGCACCTGTTGCCTCTCATGACGAGGTACATCGTGACCAGACACGGTACTCCAATCAGCCACGCCAGGAGTCCCCAGGGGAACGGCCCCATGTCTTCCACGACCTGTTCGTACTCCTTCGTCGCGGGCTTAATCTCAAGCGTAACCCCTGCGTCCTTGGCCACATACTCAGCCGCGTTCAAGAGAGCCGCATAGATGCCTTTGCCGTACTCCCCCTCCTGCAGGTAGGGGATCATCTTATCCAGGGACTCTCCGGCCCTGCGGTCGGTAATGACTCCTTCCAGGCCGTAGCCGACCTCCATGCGAGTTTCACGCTCTTCTAGCGCGATGAGCAGCAGGAGGCCGTTGTCCTTATCCCTTTCGCCGATCCCCCACTTCTCGAAGAGCTTCACTGCGTATACCTCGGACGACTCGCCTTCCAGGCTGTCGATCACGGCTACGGCGAAGACTGCTCCCGTCTGATCCAAGAGCGATTGGACCAGCGCGTCGAGGTTGGTCTTGTCAGTATCCGTAAGGACACCGGCGAAGTCATTGACGTTTCCCCTTGCCTCGGGATACGTGGGAGCTGCCCAGGCCAGTGCGGGCAGGACCATTGACGCGAGGACTGCTGACGCAAGGACGACCGCGAGAGCAAGCGCGGAAGAGTTTCGCCGTCTCACCTTGTGCCATGCCACCTTTCGTATCGTCAGTCCACCATGGACTACGATATTGTGCCGCGTATAGTCTGAGCAGTTCAGCGAACGGCACACTATCGCGCCATGAGTTCCGACAGGTCCAGGACGCGGTTGGACACGGCGTCGGCCGAGGCGTTCTCTTCCCTGGGGATGTAGACAATGTCCCACGCGCGGAACTTGCGGAGGAGGTACATGACCCTGTTGTGAAGCGGGATGAGTTTCTCGTTTTTGACCTTGAACTCGCCTTTCACTTGCTGGACACACAGGTTGGAGTCAGAACGGACAAGGAGTTCGTCGGCGCCTGCATTCAGCGCCTCGGATATGCCGAGGATGAGGCCCGAGTACTCGGCCACGTTATTGGTGGTCACTCCCAAGTAGATACCAAAGTGGCGCTCGGGGGCCCCCTCTACCCGCACGACGGCCGCGCAGCTGGAGGGCCCTGGGTTGCCCCTTGAGGCCCCGTCGATGTTGACGATGGCTTTCATCCCTGAAACCTCCGATCTCGAAGTCGGCCGGAGCATAGCCTCCGGCCGGCGAAGTCTTCATCTGGACACTGGGATGCGCGTACGGTCATACTCTCTCGCTGGAGCCCAGGAAGATGGCGTTGAACACGATCTTGTACGTCCCCCTGGCCTGTCCCCTGAAGTAGGGGTTGAACCCGGCCAGCACGGCCCTGCCCTCGCCGATCGGGAACTCGACAAGAGCGGCCTTGTTCACGATGAGATGCCCTCCCAGAAGCCATCCTGAGAGAAGCGGATCGGTAGCCGGGTAGCGGGCAACCACGCTTCCTAGCTCGGTATCCCAGACGGGGCTCATTTCGAACGCTACCGGGAGTTCACGGGGCAGCCCGTATCCCAACGGGTGCTCCACATCAACGATCGTCTTCAAGATCGAGCCCGGGCAGAAGAACTCCTGGGGCTTCCTATCGGCCACGACGTTTGTGGCTCCCAGGCCAAGTTCTGTCACCGCCCAGTTGGCGGCTCCCCCGACAAAGACTACGGTGCCTCCCTGCTCTATGAAGGCGGCGATTGCGTCCTTGCCTTCGGGACCCAAGCCCCCGCAGTATTCAGGCGGGTAAGTGCCGGGCTTGTTGCCTTCGGAGATAAAGGCCGCGGGCTGAGACGGGATTATGATGGTGTCAAACTCCTGGCCGAGATCACCGCGCCTCACGCGCTGGTTGGTCACGGTTGTGAAGGGGAACCCGTACTCCTCAAGCACATACCTCAGCCAACCTTCGTCCGCTATCCCGCGGTAGCTCTTGTAGACACCGACCCGAGGCTGCCTTAGGCGAAACAGCGGGCTCTTCACCTGCCCGGCGCCTGCCGCCGAGACTCCGTGCTTTGCGCACGAGGCAGCGAGAACGTCCGACGCGGCTTTGGGCACGAGGAAGGTGCCTGCCGGGACCACGGACTTGCCGTCCCTGTAGCTCACCGCGGTCCTGCACACCTCGATACCCTGGCGCAAGAGATCGTTGACTACTTTGGCCGAGGCGTTCTGGTTAGGCGATACAAGGAGCCACGGAGACTCGCCGTCGTGTGAGACTGAGCCGCACGGCTTCTCCAGAGAGGTAACCGTCTCGAGTTTGGCTTCAAAAGGCTTCTTGACGGTGCTCACCTTGATGCCCATCATGAGCGGAAGCGTATGGCCCGTTACGTCGTACGGCAGCTTTGGAGGTCCGCCCGGATACTGCCGTAGATCCGGATAGTGCTGTACCTCGCACAGCGTCTTAGCGTACGCCCCGTAAGGCTGGGCCAGTTTCACCACGTAGGAGCCCTTGCCATAGAAGGCCCCCTCAATCTCGAACGGCTCAGTCGCCCTGTGGATCTCGACCATGCCGTCGGAGAGTACCTTGAGGAGCTCGTATAGGGCTATCGGATCCCGTTGATCGGCCCCGAACACGAACGCGTAGGGTTCCTTCCGCTCGACAGCCCGCTTCGATAGTCCGTAGAAGTTGCCGACCCACCTCTCGCGGTTCTTGGCCGCGTGGGATAGACAGCCGTAAGACGCGAGCAGGTCCAACTCCACGATGTCCTTGAGACGCCACTCACCGCCGGGCCAGACCACGGGATGGTTCCAAGCAGGCTCTTTGGGGTCCAAGCCATCCCTTGTGGGGCGGAGTTCCTCCTTCTTGCGGAACGAGGGCGAGGCAATGCGGCAACTGGCCGCTTCGGACAAAATGCGGACTCCGCCGTGATAGTGCTGGTACGCACGGGATGGAGCGAAGGCGTCGTAGGTGTTGAGCCACGAGACCCCGGTCTTGCCGGCGGACAGGACTTCACCCGCCATGTGGATCCCTAGTTCCGCTACCTCTTGCCTCAGTATGTAGTCGACGTTGGGATCGTAGGGGTCCATGAAGGGCGGCAGGAAGAACCGGAACCCGGCGTCGCCCATCTGGTGGGTGTCGTACACGATGTGGGGGTGCCACACGTTATGGATCTTCTCTACGGTGAGCCTGTTCTCAACCAGGTTGAGCATGAACCAGTCGCGGTTGTTGTCGTGCCCGGCGTACTTCTGGTAGATGAAGGGGGGCGGCGTCCCCTCGTACGGGGTTCCCAGCGTCTTCTTGTACCAGTCGACCACCAGATCAAGGCCGTCGGGATTCAGTGAGGGGACGAGGAGCAGGATGACGTTGTCCAGGATCTCAAGGACTCTGGGGTCTTCGCTGGTCTCTAACTCGTAAGCCAGCTGGACCGACATCTGGGTCCCGCCCACCTCAGTAGCGTGGATTGAGTTGGAGAGCAACACGATGGTCTTGCCCTTGCCTATCAGTGCTTTTGCCTCAGATTCGGATAAGCCTCTTGGATCGGCCAGCCGGGCCTGGACCTCGCGGAACTCGTCCAGGCAGGACAGGGTTTCAGGCGCGGCGATAACCAGGTAGAAGAACTCCCTGCCCTCGGTGCTTTTCCCCATGTCAACCCACCGGATGCGGCGGGCGCCGTCAGTGAGCTTGCGCAGGTAACCGGTGACTTCGTTCCACGACGCCAGTTTCCGGTCGTCGCCGGGATCCCAGCCGAGATACTCTTTGGGCGATATTGCAGGCATTTGCGAAGAGGCCTCCCTTCCACGGAAGAGCCCTGCGCTGCAGGGCTCTTTACCCGGATAGGGTTTCCACTTATAAGCAAATGTTTCCTGCCGCTATGACCTGCGGCCGACCACCGAGAACGCGAGTTTGAAGAACGACCTGCTATGGGAGAGCACATCTTCCATCGCGTTTAGGACGTAGTCGATCTCAGACTTCTGGACCACCAGAGGCGGCTCCAACCTCATGACGTTGGGATTGTTAAGCGTGTAGGCGGTGATTCTCTGGTGCTTCTTGAGGAGCTCACCTACCACCAGCGACGCGTAGTACTCTTCGGCCACCTTCCCAAGGGTTCCGGCCGTCAGCGTATCGAGGATGTTGTTCACGGGCTTCTCGAACTCCACGCCTATCAGGAGTCCTTTTCCCCTCACTTGCTGGACTCCTCCGTATTTCGCCTGGAGGGCCCGGAGCGAGGAGAGGAAGTACTCACCCAGTTCTGCCGCTCTTTCCGGCAGATCTTCGTCCACAATCTTCTGGATGGACGCCAGGGCGGCCGCGCAAGCCCTTGCGCCTCCGCCGAAGGTGGATGTGTGCAGCACCGCGCGGGAGAGCCCACCGTAGGCCTTTTCCCAGACCTTCTTGGTAGCCACAGTCGCGCCTATCGGAGCAACTCCTCCGCCCAGGGCCTTGGCCAAGCACAGGATATCGGGTGCAATGTCCTCGTGCTCGCAGGCAAACATCCTGCCGGTGCGGCCCAATCCGGTCTGGACTTCGTCCAGTATCAGGAGAGCCCCGTACTTCTCGGTGAGCTCGCGCACCTTCTTGAGGTACCCGTCGGGATACACCATGACGCCGCCTTCGCCCTGTATGGGCTCAACGATGAATGCGGCGACTTTTCGCTCCTTGAGCACCTTCTCCAGCGCGTCGGGATCTCCGAACGGGATCTCGACCGTGTTCGAAAGGAGAGGCTGGAAGGGCTTCTTGTACTTCTCGCGGCCACCGACCGAGAGGGATCCCAGAGTCTTTCCATGGAACGCTCCGGTGCAGTGCACGAAGGCGCCTTCACCGGCAGCGCCACGCGCAAGCTTCAGGGCCGACTCAACAGCCTCGGTGCCGCTGTTGCTGAAGAAACTTATCTCCAGATCACCGGGAGTGATCTGTGCCAGGTCGTGAGCCAGCGCAGCTTGAAACGGGCTGGTCTGGGCTTGCAGGAAGTTCGGGCTGTCGTTCACCTTGTCGACGGCTTCGAGGATATCTTTGGGGTTGTGCCCGAATGGGAGGCTGCCGTAGCCTCCTAGGAAGTCCAGATACCTCTTGCCAGAATCGTCATAGACAGAGACCCCGTCGGCTCTCACAAACTTCCGGTCGAAACCGACAGCCGTAAGAAGCATCTTGAGACCTGGGTTTACGTACTTGGCGAACAGGTCGCCGGTTTCTGAACGGTCCAGCGAAAGCGCTCCCTTGAGGCCCAAAAGGGTAGGTTTACTCTTGGCGGCGGTATTTGCCACGATGGCTTTGTCCTCCCTGCGAGGGGTTTGGTACTGCAAGTCGTGTGCACATTTCTGTGCACACGCCCATATTACACCAGCCGGGTACCGGACGCAACCGGTAACCTCTCGCATTATGTCAACATACTCTGTCTCGGGTGGGCAGAACGCCTGCCCGCGGCGCGGCTCCCTCCTCCCCCGGAGCCGCGCTGCCCGTATGAGCGGCCTTTCCCACTTCCTAGCCGGCATTGCTTAGTATAGAATGGCTTTATCGCTTCATGGAAAAGAGGGGCCACATGGCCGTTAACCAGGACGTTACGTCCGAAAAACCCGCAGAGATAAACCGGTCGGAGCTTCGCCGCAGCATATTCCAGTTGGTTTGGCCGGCAACTGTCGAGAGCGTGCTGCAGATGGGTGTTGGACTGGTCAACACCGGCATGGTGGGACATCTTTCGGCCCTCGCGATAGGTGCTGTCGGCCTCTGCAGCAGGGCTACGATGGTTGGCTGGGCGCTCTTTCAGGGGGTAGCCACCGGCGCCACAGTGTTGGTAGCTCAATCGATCGGCGCAGGCGACAGGGACAAAGCCCGGGTCGTCGCAACTCAGGCCCTAATGTTTGGCTCGATCTCAGTTGCCATCCTGGCCGCTTTGTTCACGGCGTGGGCCGAGCCCATCCTGCGAGTGTTCCGGCCCGATCCTGAACTCCTGGCCGCGTCAGTGGGATACCTCAGGATCATCGTCCTGGGGATGCCAGCCCAGGGGATCATGATGGCTGCGGGGGCCATTATGCGAGGTTCGGGCGATACCCGCACGCCAATGGTGGTTGCGGTCGCCGTAAACATGATCAACATAGCGGGTAACTGGGCTTTGATATATGGCCGGCTGGGCTTTCCTGCGCTAGGCATCAACGGCGCCGCCACCGCGACGGCTCTGGCTCAGTGGATTGGAGCCGTGCTGGCGATCATCGCCGTAACCTCCCGCAACTCCAGGCTCGGCTTATCGATCAGAGGTCCGTGGAGGTTCTCACGCCGCGATCTCGGGCAAATGCTCGCGATAGGGATGCCGTCCACTGGAGAGTCCTTGTTCTGGCAGTCGGCGCAGATCATTCTCACCTTCTTCATCACTGGATTCGGAACCACTGCTCTTGCGGCTCATCAACTAGGTCTCCAGGCTGAGTCCATATCCTACATGCCGACCGCGGGATTCTCGATCGCGGCGACCGCACTGGTCGGACAGGCGATAGGTGCACAGAACCCGAGGCTGGCTCAACGTTCGACGAGGGAGCTGGCCCTCATCGCGGGAGCTATCACCGCCGTTACAGGCGGCATCATGTTCCTTTTCCCAAAGCCACTTCTTGCCCTGCTCACCAATGACGCCTCGGTCATCTCGCTAGGCGCGTTGTACCTCCGCCTGATGGCTACCGCCCAGATCCCGCAGCAGCTATCGGGCGTGCTTTCAGGAGCCCTTCGTGGAAACGGCGACACCAGGACCCCGATGTACGTGGCAGCTATGGGCCTGTGGGGCATCCGGCTACCTCTTGCCTACGTGCTGGCCTTCCTCATGAAAATGGAGATTGCCGGCGTATGGGTTGCCATGACAGTCGACCTATACGTACGATCTATCTTAATCGCGCTCCGGTATCGAAGTGTATCCCGGCTAAGCAGCGGCGGGCAGGTCCCTGCGCGGCCTGTCAGAGGAGGATGATTCGATGGGCATAGGCGGTCTTCTATCGCAAGCCTTCGTCATCGGCCTGTCGGGCGCCATGTTCCCAGGCAGCCTCCTGGTGGTCGTGGTGACCGAGACGGTGCGGAAGGGCTTCTGGGCAGGTCCCGCGACAGTGGCCGGCCACGCTGTAATGGAAGCCATCATGGTGTTCTTGCTCTCCCTGGGACTGGGGCAGATCCTCTCGAACCACGCCGCTCTCGGAGTAATCGGGCTCCTGGGAGGCCTCATGTTGTTCTGGTTCGGTTGGAGCACAGTGAGGCTCGCCCGGTCCGCTACGCTTGACCTGGATCAGGCGGCGAAGGGTCAATCGCGAGCGGGCACTCGCGGCCTTACGAGCACCGCCGTCGCCGGCATGGCGGCCAGCATATCGAACCCGTACTGGATTCTGTGGTGGGCAACTGTTGGCGCCGCGTACGTGGCGTCAGGCATGACCTCACACGGACCTCTGGGAGCAGCCACTTTCCTCACCGGCCATCTTGCGGCCGACATGTCATGGTACGTGCTAATATCCCTGGCCCTCTCAACCGGAGCGAGGTTCTTCAACGACAAGATCTACCGGGGCGTCCTGTACGTGTGCGGAGCCTTCTTGTTCATCTTCGGAGCGTACTTCCTCAAGACCGGCATCCAGTTCGTCCTGGGCGGTTAGGTAGCATGTGTGAGTAGACAGCGGCAAACAGGTGTAACTTCTTGCTGGCGGATGCTGCTAGCGAATGCTGGACAACGATAAAGGAGGGGCCAAAGCCCCTCCTTTACTTCATCAGGCTCGCGCAACTCCTTACGCAATCGCAGGCGACCGCTTGCAGCTCTGCCATTGTGGAGCGCGTGCTACTCGGCCTTTTCCTGAGCCCCGGTATCCTTGACGTCCTTCTCTTCCTTCTTGCCCTTGCCGAATTTGAACTTGGACAGGGCTTCGGGGATCAACGCCGCGATGTTATCGGCGATGCCTCTCTTGTCGAGGGTGTAGACCTGAACATCGGTCCCCTTCACCGCGACTACGGCTATGGGCTTCAGGTTAGCGCCGGCTCCGCCGCCTCCGCCGGAAGCCTTATCCTTCTCGTCTCCGGCATTGCCGCCACCGGAGCCGTACCCGAAGGAAACGGTCTGCACAGGGATCAAAGTAACGTCACCGATAGCGATAGGTTCCCCAACCACCGTCTTGGTGCTGAGAAACTTCTCCAACTGCGTCACGCTCACCCTTAGAAGCTCTTCATGGTTCACTTTCGGTTCCTCCTCTTGCTTATTGGGTCCTAGTCTGCCGCTTGCGCCCTCTCGAGTCCCCTGGTATCCGTCCCGCCAGCCCACCGCTTCCGGCGCTTTCGCCAGAGCGGACGGATTTCGCGGGCAAACAGATACCGGAGCAAGATCCATCCTGCTTGCGCGGGGACCAGCCAGAATCCACCTGCGCCCTGAACGTGAAGCATCTCTTCCCTGAAGTTGGGCCGGAATGAGACACCTCCAACAGCGGACGCGCCTCCCAAAGCCCAGTAGGATGCCGCGACCATCCCGGTCACACCCGGGTCCGGGAACCCACACTCGACATCCAGCTCACCGGAAAGATGCAGCGATCGCGCCAGGGAACATATGACGTCCCAGGTCTTATCCCGCACCTGGGGGGCGAGATACTTCCCGATCTCGCCAAGCCTCACGGTCCTTCGCCGGTTCTCCGCCTTGCGCCGGTCGCCTCTTCGGGAAGGTCTGCGCTCCCCATCGCCGGTGGGCTTCCGCGACTCGTCTACGTGCCGTGAGCCCTTGGCGCGCCTACCGGAGCGGGGTTTGAACCCGAGTCCGAGTACGGCCACCCGGGCGCCGCGTCCGCCCGTCACTGAGATCCCGATAGCTCCGGCCATCACCGAGGCCTGAAGAGAGTAGTCCAGATCCACCGTTGCAGCTTCCTCGTCGTATTCCGTGTCCGGCGTCTGGCCACCGGTCCTCACAACAACGGTCGCGTCATCCTCGAAAACGGCTTCGAGCAACCTGGATGCGGAGATGGAGCCGGACACCCGCGCCCTCACCGGAAGCAAAGCCAATAGCAAAGCCAGGAAGGCGATGGCCGCCAACACCAGTGCAAACATCTTCAGAAGGAACAAAGCCGCTGCCATTATGTAGGGCGCCAACACGCCGACCTCCGCCTGCTACTTGTGCGACGCTTCTAAACACCTATACAGCGGATCGGGGGGTAAGGTCTCACCGGAGCCGGAAGTTCCCATCCGGCTCCGGTCTTGTACCTGCTTGGGGCTTTGAACTGTCTAGAGCGCGGAACGGATCTCCCGGAGCAAGACCGGAAGTCCGGTCCGAAGCCGCTCGAACTCCTCAACGCGGAAGAACTCATTGGGGCCGTGAACGTTCTCATCCGGACTCGACGTCGCAAAGAACACCAGGTAGATGCCCAGGGTGTCTAGGAACGCCCGGGCTATGGGAAGGGTGCCGCCAAGCCGCACTGTTACCGGTTCGCGGCCGTACATTTCCTTGAGCGTCTTCGCCATAACCGGCAGCACGGGATGATCATTGGGGACGACATAGGGCTTGGAGTTTCCGGGGAAAACCGTGACCTTAACCGTGACTCCCTTTGGAGTATGAGCCCTTACGTGGGCCTCAAGTAGCGCGCATATCTTGTCGGGCTCCTGGTTGGGAACGAGCCGGCAGGTGATCTTGCAGGAAGCGCGCGCGGGGATGATGGTCTTGATCCCCTCACCCTGGAATCCACCCCAGATGCCGTTCACATCCAGGGTTGGTCTCGCCCAGAGCCTTTCCGGTACCGTGAACCCTCCCTCGCCAAACAGCTCCGGGACACCGGCCTGGATGCGAATGGCCTCGGCGTCAAACGGCACAGCGGCAAACGCTTTTCTCTCCTCGGGCGAAAGCTGGGCCACGTCATCGTAGAAGCCCTGGACCAGGATCTTGCCGTCGGGTCCCTTCATGCTCGCGATGATCTGGGCAAGAGCGTTCAGGGGGTTCTGGATCGCGCCGCCCGCCCCGCCTGAGTGTAGGTCCTGCCTGGGGCCGGTGACATCGATCTGGATGGCCGAAAGTCCACGGGAGCCCGTGGTCACCGAAGGTATCTCACGGGAGTACATTCCGCCGTCAACCGAAATGGCCAGATCCGCGGCCAGGAGGTCCTTCTTCTCCACAAGGAGGGTCTTGAGATTGGGGCTGCCTATCTCTTCTTCCCCCTCGAAGAGGAACTTCATGTTGACCGGCAGGCCTTCGGATTTGAGCATCTCCTCTACCGCTACAACGGTGGGGAATACTCCGCCCTTGTCATCGGCCGCGCCTCGGGCGTAGATCTTGCCGTCTCTCACTTCAG
Organism: uncultured Eubacteriales bacterium; assembly: GCA_964602455.1. Taxonomy (GTDB): domain Bacteria; phylum Bacillota; class Sulfobacillia; order Fermentithermobacillales; family Fermentithermobacillaceae; genus JBBDIP01. The sequence goes on from CAZRRG010000007.1 coordinate 11,607, forward strand.
GCTTAAAGGGTTCAGAGTGCCACTCATTCAGCGGATCCGCGGGCTGGGTGTCGTAGTGGCCGTACATAATGACCGTCGGCGCGGAAGCGTCCTTGGCCTTGGCGTAACCGTACACCACCGGGTGCCCCTGCGTGGGGATGACCTGAACGTCGCCAATACCTGCCCGGATCATCCTCGCCTTGAGCCACTCGGCGGCCCTGAGCATGTCGTCCTTGTGGGACGGAAGGGCGCTCACGCTCGGGATCGATAGGAACTCGAGGAACTCCTGTATGTAGTCCACGTGACGTCTCCTTTCCTGGCTAGAGTCTCCCCTCAACTATACCATCCGACATGCTCAGGGGAGCGGAAGGCCACTGGACGGACGCAAGCCGGAGCGCTTGGGCTAGCTTCCCTCCGGCCCAGTAGGAGGGAAACGCAGGCCCGGTCTGGAAGACATAAACCTATGGACACGAAGATGAGTAGAACATCACGGTTGAACGCTG
>CAZRRG010000007.1:12098-20825 GCA_964602455.1 uncultured Eubacteriales bacterium
TGGACACAACCGCGGCATTCATCGCCTCCATGCGGCATACGTACCATCTCTTTACCGGGAAGACTCTAGAGATGGAACAGCTCCGCCCGCTAATGGGCCTTCCATTGACGGATGCCCTAGCCATTCTGACTCCCGGCTGCGTCGAGGAAGCATGCGCCGCTTACATGAAGCACAACATCGAGATCCACAGAGACCTGGTGAAGCCCTATCCCGGTGTTAACCTCACCATTGACACGCTGGCGAAGTGCGAAGTCAAGCGCGCGCTGGTCACGTCCAAGCGTCGCGAAACAGCGATGCTTGGCCTGGAGATCGCCCGGCTCAGCAATGCCTTCGACGCCACGGTATGCTGGGAAGACACTGAAAGGGCTAAGCCCGACCCCGGGCCGGTGCTCTTGGCCCTAAAGCTACTGGGACTCCAGGATTCTGAGGGAGAGGTACTGTTTGTCGGCGATAGCCAGTGGGATGTTCGAGCGGCCAAAGCGGCCGAGCAGTTCGTCCCGGCCCTTAAGATATGGACAGCGGCGGTGACATATGGCGCCACCGCCGCTGATATCCTGCGACAGGAGAATCCTGACTATCTCCTGGACTCGATCACCGAGGTCCTTCCCATATCGGGCTGCGGGCCCGCGCCTGAGTCTTAACGGATAACCAGGTCGCCGCTGACGGTATCGACTTCGATATCGGTCCTACCAGTGCCGAACTGGCCGCTGGCCTTGAGCCGTCCGGGAGTGCGAGTTGTCGTAACGCCAGAGGAAGACCCCTGACCGCCCCTCGCTCCGGCAAAATCGAGGTCGCCGCTGACCGAGCTGAAGTCCAGGCTCCCTCCGGTGCCGGAGGGCACGTTGATGGTTACATCTCCGCTCACCGTCTTGGCGTGGACGCTCTTCATCTCGGGGTTCAGCGTCAGATGAAGGTCCCCGGAAATGAGGTTGGCCCGTACCGACGAGGGTTTGTCATCCAGAAACACTTCTCCCGAAACGCTGTCAACGTCCACCTTGCCGGTGATCCCCGATATATCGGTATCGCCCGAAATCGTCTTTGCCTCCAGGCTTCCCCGGCTGGGCATCGAGAGCTCGAATGCCGGCTGAATTGCCACCCACTTCGAGAGGCGATCAGGACGGCTGATCTCAAGGAACAGCGTAGACCCCGACTTCCTCCCCACGACTTCCAACTGCTCTGCGATGCGCCTGGCCTCGTCCGCGGTGCGTGCTCTCACGGTGACCCTGGCCGTCCCGTCAACCCTATCTCCGCCGGTGCCGGTTACGAACACGTCGTAGACCGCTTCGACGTCAAGTTGATCCATAGTATCGTCGAACTGCTCACTGACAGGGAGTTCGACCGTGTACTCCTGCTGGCCCGGATAGCTCCATCCGATGTACGAGAACCTTATGAACCCCGGGACTCCCAAGTAAGCGGCAGTCAGGCACAAGATGATGATGAGCGCCAGCACGGGCCCAGGACTAAGGCGCGCGTTCTTCTCGGGATCGCGCGCGATCAGCACGTACTCAAGACCCAACAGGATAAGCACTACCGGCCAGTAGCTGGCAACCGTCTCCAGAGAGCTGTAGCCGAAGTTGAGATCCATTAGGAGCGAAACGCCGAGCACTGCCAGGACCAAGCCGAGGGTCAGTCTCCCCACACCCGTCTTTCTCATTGCCGAGATCCCCTCCTTGGAGCACCACACTCCCTGGCTGGTGAGCGCTCCTCTCATTACCGTGCGGTAATACGCCAACCTTGCAGGAGGGTAACGGGGTGGCCTCGAATGATTTCCCAAAGGGCTACCCTTCCACCGGGCCCCTTGCTATGGGGGTGATGGGAATGACGGTACCAGCGATTCACCCGCCCGTAGAGGTGAACCCCAATCCCACACCCCCGCTTCTTGTCCTCTAGCGCTTTCGTACTACTCACGCGAGAGGAGAACCCGCAGTGAAAAACGTCCCTGCTAGGATCGCGATCCCTGATCCTCCGCCGACCCCAAAGAAACCCGTCACCGATGCCTGTCACGGAGTCACCATTGTGGATCCGTACCGGTGGCTTGAGGACGGCGCCTCACCGGAAACCGCGGCATGGACAGAGGCCCAGAACGCCCGCACGACGCAGGTGCTGGAGCAGTTGCCTCAGAAGAAGGCACTGGTCGAGAAGCTGACAGCCCTCATGTCGCTGGAGTCCATCGGCCAACCGGTGTTTCGCGGCAACGCTCTGTTCTACACGAAGAGGAAGGCCGATGCCGCACAACCTGTCTTATGCGTTCGCGACCTCTCGGGAGGGTCGGGAGAGAGAGTCCTCGTGGACCCGAACCTGGTCAGCGAGAGTGGCCTTCTGGCGCTTGATTGGTGGTATCCGTCCGGTGACGGCAAGATGCTTGCGTACGGGTGCTCGCTAAACGGTGACGAGTGGAGCGTCCTCAGGGTCAAGGATGTGGAGACCGGTGAAGACCTCCCGGACCGCATCGAGCGTGCCAGGATGGCGGGAGTCACTTGGGACACGGACAACTCCGGCTTCTACTACTGCCGCTACCCGAAGCCAGGCGACGTACCAGCCGGAGAGGAGAATTATCATCACCACCTTTTCCATCACAAGTTGGGTGATGACCCGTCTCTGGACCCGAAGGTCTTCGGAGAAGGGCGGGCTAAAGACGAGTTCTACGGCACCAGGATCTCGGACGACGACAGGTACATTCTGCTCACCGTCGGCCACGGCTGGAACAGCAATGACCTCTTCTACAAGGACCTATCCGCCGGTGACTCCGCCTTCGTCCCGATCGTGGAGGGCCTGAACGCCCACTTCGAAGTCATCGCCGCGCTGGGCGATACGCTTTACATCCTCACCGACTACGAATCTCCCAGGGGCAGGATTTGCTCGCTGAGCCTGTCCGCGCCCGCGATGGGGAACTGGCGAGATGTGATCCACGAAGACCCGTCCCTCACCATCGAGGAAGCCAGGATCGCGGGCGGGTCCATCGTTGTCGCAGGCCTCATGGACGCCTCCTCCCGGCTCTACGTTTACGACCTGGACGGTTCATCAAGGCGTGAGATACCCCTCCCCATGCTGGGCACTATCAGCGCCCTCGCGACCCAGGTCGGCAGCCCCGAAGTGTTTGTGAGGTTCGAGTCATTCGCCCTCGCCCCCGTCATATACCGGTTCTACGTGGACGGATCCGGCGGTCTCCAGACGTTCCTTAAGAGCCGACAGCCGGAGGGGGCCGAGGCCATTGGGGTTGAACAGGTATTCTACCGGTCCAAGGACGGCACCAGAGTTCCAATGTTCATCCTTCGCAAGAAGGGCCCGGCTCTGGCGGGTCCCCGTCCGACGGCGCTGACGGGATACGGCGGTTTCAACATTGCAAAGACGCCAACTTTCTTCGAGTCAGTAATCCCCTGGGTGTTGGCGGGCGGCATCTACGCGATGGCCAACCTTCGAGGAGGAAGCGAGTACGGCGAGGAATGGCACAAGGCAGGCATGCGCGAGAACAAGCAGAATGTCTTCGACGACTTCATAGCCGCGGGACATTTCCTCGTTGACCACGGGTTCACGCAGAGGTCCCAACTGGGGATCTGGGGGCGCAGCAACGGAGGGCTCCTGGTCGGCGCTGCCCTCACCCAAAAGCCGGACCTCTACGCCGCGGTAGCCTGCGGAGTGCCGCTCCTGGATATGGTTAGGTACCACAAGTTCCTTATCGCCTACCTGTGGTGCTCCGAATACGGGAACCCCGATAACCCCGATGATTTCCCGTACCTGTACGCCTACTCTCCCTACCATAAGGTCCAGGAAGGACTCGAGTATCCTGCGGTCTACTTCTACACCGCCCTCTCTGACAGCCGCGTGGACCCGCTCCACGCCCGCAAGATGGCGGCCAGGCTGCAAGAAGTCCAAGCCGCCACAGGATGCGACAACCCGATCCTCCTCAGGGTCGAGAGCGAGGCCGGGCACGGAGTCGGCAAGCCGGTCCACAAGGTCATCGAGGAACAGGCCGAGATGTGGTCCTTCCTCGCGTGGAGGCTTGGGCTTGAGATTGTGTAGCCTCCGCCCCTCGCCGTCGTCGGCACGCTGTTCGGCAGGAATTAGGTGATACTCTAGGGAGGGCCTTCGCCGACAGGACAGCCGGGCGGCCCGGATGGAGCGTCCGATGACTGTTGCGGATAAGCAACAGTCGCCGCGCAAGCGATAGCGGGACCCAAGAGTCAAGGGGCGACCAATGGGAATTTCGGGGATCACGGCGTGACTAGAAAGAACCCCGCCATTGGGCACTGCGTGACTAACGTGTCGAAAAGTGCAGTCATGCGGTGACTAGGTCGAATGCATCGGTCATCGTGTGACCCGACTTTTCGACACATTCGCCTTCTGATGACCAGTCAACGGCTTCAGATCGGTCATCCCATGACCCCAGCCAATTCTATAGGTCACCGGATGAGTGATGGGTGGCCGAATCAACCACCGGGTGACCGTTACCGGCGTGACGCTTACGAGCGGGCTGCAAGCCGGCTCAGGATGGCGTCCTCTTCGGTGTAGTCGGGCGTCGGGAACGGCCTGCGGCCCGCGGCGATCTCTCCGAAGTACCATTGGGCGCACTCTATGAGACCGTCGTCAAGGGTGATGCGCTCCTCGTAACCCAGCTCGTACCTTGCCTTGGAGATGTCGCGCACTGTGTTCACTCTCCACCTGTATGGAAACAGCCGGCCGGTGTCGGCGTCGGTCAGCGAGACTTCGGCGGGCCAGTAATGGACTATGTCTGCCTTGTACTCCTTCCCCATCGCGGCAGATACCGCGGCGGCGCACGCCTTCACGTAGTCATCCAGGGGCCGCATCGTTTGCCCGGCGAAGTTGTAGGCTTGACCGCTGGCTGAGGGCGCCTCGCCGGCAAGCACGATCAAGTTGGCCAGATCGTCGACGTGGCCGAACTGGGAGAGCACCACACCGGTACCGGGGACAAGTATCGGACGCTTATCCAGAATCCTGTCGAAGAAGTAGGCTTCCCGGTAGACCGTGTTATGGGGGCCGAAGATGTATCCTGGCCGGATGTTCACGCACGGAAAACCGTGCTTGGCGTGAGCGCTCAAGAGCAGGTCTTCACAGCGCTTCTTGCCCCATCCGTACGCCCCCTGTGAATCGTCCTCCACCTGGGGGATTCCTTCGTGCCACGGGTACAGGTTAACCGATTTGTAGACGCTGCCCGAAGAGATGAAGACGTAGGAACCGACGTGACCGAGCAGGGCGTCGACCACAGGCTCTAGGTCCTCGGGAACGTAAGCCGAAGGATCCACGACAAGGTCAAAGGAGGTACCGGATACGGCCTCGGCGAGCGCTTGCCGGACTCTGACCGGATCTTTACGGTCGCAGGTGATACGCTCCACTCCAGGCGGAAGCACCTCCGGATGGCTGCCCCGGTTCAGCACGGTAACCCGGTAACCCATCTCAATGAGATATCTCACGGAGTGGAGCCCCACAAACCTAGTTCCTCCAAGGACCAACGCTGACTTCGCCATGCTGTCTCCTCCCTCACGTCTTCGACCGTGTTCTACAGTTCTACACGCGAGGAATCGCCACCTGTGAAGGAATTCAACGGCAGGTGCGGATATACTCTATCGAGAGCGCACGTCTTTCCTAGATCGGGAGCGTGATTGAATGTCCTGGTTCGGTTGGGCGCTTATGGCTGCTGTGTTCTGGGGTGTGGGTCCGGTCTTCGCGAAGATGGGTCTAGACAAGCCCGACGCGCTGACCGCGCTCCTCATCCGCAGCATCGCGGTGCTGGCTGTGCTCATCGTCTGGTCATGTTTTCAGGGCGGGCTGATCTCCAGGCTTACCTCGGTCGATACTCGCACTTGGCTCCTGCTTCTCCTGGAAGGGGCCTCAGCCTCGGTCATCGCCCACTACGCGTACTTTAACGCTCTCAAGACCGGAAGCGTGGCCACCGTGGTCCCGATTACAGCCTCCTACCCGCTGTTGGCCATGATCCTGTCGGTCTTTCTCTTGGGCGCCAAGGTCACTCCCGGCAAGTGGCTGGGAGCAGCGTTGACGGTTATCGGAGTCTACCTGCTTCAAAGATAGAGAGCAAAGTCGGAGCGTCAGCGGAGACTTTGCGGCGTCGCCCAAAGCTGCGCAGCAGTTGTGAGATGACATTCTGCTTCCGATTGTTCGGGGTACTACCTGCAAGGAGGTCGCCAAGATGGAAGTCAAAGTCGCCCTTGTTCAGCACCGCGCCTACGATGTGGACAACTCCTCCCAGGGCCTCGAGGCAGTCCTGTCTCTCCTGGATGACGCGGGGAAGGATGCCATCGACCTCGCTGTCCTGCCCGAGTGCAGCTACCCCGGCTACTATCTGGGGCTCCGTGGCGATCCCCACAAGGCGGCCGAGGGCTGGGAACGGGCTTTGGGAGCGTTCCGGGATGTCGCCCGAAAGCGCAAGTTCAACCTTGTAGCCGGTATCGCCGAGAAGGACAGCGCCAACCTGTACAACTCTGCTTTTCTCATCGGCCGGGATGGGACAATCCTCGGTCGCGCCCGGAAGACGTTCCTGTGGCACTTCGATGGGAAGTGGTTCTCTCCGGGAGACGAGTACAGGGTGCACGAGACGGACATCGGGAAGATCGGCATGATCGTGTGCGCCGACGGCAGGCTCCCTGAGATATGCCGCATCCTTGCGCTCAAGGGCGCTGACATCATAGCCGACCCAACCAACTGGGTGACGACGGGCAGCGATCCGGGACGGCTCACAAATCCCCAGGTGGAGTACATGATGCCGGTGAGGGCAGTCGAGAACGGAGTGTGGATGGTCTGCGCCAACAAAGTGGGGCGGGAGGCGGACTCTGTCGTTTACTGCGGGCACAGCCTGGTTGCCTCCCCGTCAGGCGAGGTCCTGAAAGCGGGTAGCCCGGACAAGGAAGAGATTGTCACCGCGGTCATGGATGTAAGGCCGGGCAGCAGAGACAAGGCTATGAAAGAGCGGGCCGCATACTTCTCGCCGGGCTTCTCCATACTGTCTGAGTCAAATGAGAGTATGCCGCTCTATCGACTGCTGGGCACGCCGGTTGTCCCGTCCGAAGCACAAATCCACGTGGCGGCTGTCCAACTGGACAGGGACGCTTCCCTCCAGGACTTCCTGCAGGACTCCACTGCCCTGGTCACACGCCTTGCGCAGCAGGGAAACGACCTCATCGTTTTCCCTGAAGTCCCGTGCAGCGTGATGCGTGATTTCGGGTCCCACGTGAGGGAAACGCTGCGCCCGCTCGCCGCAGTGCTAGGCGTGCATGTAGCGGTGGCCTCTCACGCACGGCCCCACAATGTGACGACGGTATTCGATCCGAAGGGCAACACCATCGTCTTTTCGGGAGACGAGGAACTCCTGGATATCCGGGGCGTTAAGGTAGGATTCATGAGGGGCAGGCAGGGATTTGTCCCGGAGGTTGCGCGGACCCTGTTCCTGAAGGGCGCGGACCTCATCGCGTGGCAAGCCGATCTCGGCACGGGTCTCGAGCGCAAAGTGTGCGTGACCCGCGCTCTCGAGAACCGCCTGTATGTGGCTCTGGCGAACTGCTCGTCTGAGGACTCGCGCAGGAACAGCGTGATCGCGGGACCCGACCGGGTGCTGGCAGAGACCTTCCCATCGTGCAGACAAGCAGTCATGGCACACGTGTCGGCAGCCGCATCCCGGGTGAAGACGCTGGTTAGGGGTACCGACGTGTTCCGCGATAGGACGCCCGAGCTTTACGAGGTGCTGACCCGCGAATAGAATGGTCGGGTGGCTATGCGGCAATCATCACTCATCCATCGTGCTCACGCCTACATGCTCCTTTTCTCCATGCGGTTCACCGAGGTCTACTGGGTGGTATACCTCAGAGAGAAGGGGCTGTCTTATGCTGCCATCGGCCTCTTAGAGACGGTCTTCCATATCGCATCCTTCTCCTTCGAGATTCCAACCGGGATAATCGCCGACCGTTTCGGGCGCAAGGCTAGCTTGGCGGTAGGAAGGGCGTTGTCCGCGCTCTCGGCGGCGATGATCCTCTACTCCAAGGACTGGACGCTCATAGCCGCATCCTTTGCCGTCAACGCCATCTCATACACGTGCCACTCAGGGGCGTTTGAAGCCCTAGTCTACGACTCGCTTCCCGAGGACGAGCGACCGGCGTTCACCCGGCTGATCGGGCGCCTCAACTCAACCTACCTGGCAGGAACCGCCATTGCCGGAGGGATCGCGGCTCTGGTGGCGCGGATCTCCCTGGACTGGCTGTACCGCGCGGTGATCGCGGTCGACATAGTGGCAGCCCTCGTAGCCCTGACGCTGCCTGAGACGATATCGGTCGCACCGGCTCGCCGCAGGGCAGACGGCGTCGAGACGCAAGGCGCCGAGGACTACTCCAGGTCCGACCTGCGGACTCTAATGGCATCTCTCCGCCAGCCGGAACTCAGGAACCTTCTGTTGCTCTGGGGTATCTCAGGCGCCCTGGGGACAACAGTCGCTTTCTATGGCCAGTCGCTGCTGAAGGAGGCCCTCCTTCCCATATCCCTTGTAGGCCTGGTCGGAACGGCGGGAAACCTGCTGGCGATAGTGCCGGCAAGTTCGGCGCACCTGGTTCAGAAAAGATATGGACAGATCCGGTCGCTGGTTGTGGGTAGTTTCGCTGTTCCCGTGCTGGTTGCCGGGATAGGCGCTACGCCGGCCTCGGGCGGTCTCGTCTGGCAGGTTATCCTGGTCGCGTTATGCCTCTGCCTGCCGGTACTGCACGAGACACT
>CAZRRG010000007.1:20835-40377 GCA_964602455.1 uncultured Eubacteriales bacterium
TCTACCCCATGTTCTCAGACGGGGTGAACCGCCGCACAGGCTCGCTGAACAGAGCGGCGGTGCTCTCGGCCGGCGGGATGATGTTCAGCATCGCCATGATGATCACGTTCCCGCTGGTTGGGTACCTGGGTGATCGCCTCGGATTGCGGTGGGGCGTCATGGCCGGAGCGTTGATCACCGCGTTGCTGATAACGCCGGTTGCGCTGTCGCTTACGTCAAGCGCAACTAAGAACAACGAGGCTGCCTAGAGGTCAGAGCGTGTACGTCGCCCGCTCCTTCGCGATCTCGGCCGCGGGAAAGACTCGCCTGCACTCCTCCAGCAACACGTTCTCATCGTAGAGCGGCCACAGGTGCGTCAGCAGCAGCCTCTTGACTCCGGCCCGCTTCGCAACCTCGCCTGCCTGCTTGGCGGTAAGGTGACCGGCAGCCGCGAAAGCCGCGTCCTCCTCTATGGCGGAAGCCTCGCACAGGAACAGATCCGCCCCGCGTGCAGCCTCTACTAGCGAATCGCAGGGTCTGGAGTCGCCCGAGTAGGCGATGACTCCTCGAGGACCCTCAATCCTCATCGCATGGCACGGGATAGGGTGCTCACCGGAAAAGAATGTGATGGACACGGCCTCGCCTCCTTGGCCGAGTTCAATGCTCGTCCCTGGTTCGACGACCTTCGCGTCGACACACTCCCTGTAGGCGAGAAGGGATGCCTCCTTCTCAGGCAATGCGGGAGCATACACGGTTATGTGCTGGGGAAGGTCTCTGTACTGGCGGGCCGGGCTGGCTGCATACCTCAGTGAATGGAAGTCGGAAGTGTGATCGAAGTGAAGGTGAGACAGGATGACCCGGCGTATGAGGCTGAGCGGACCCACCGTCTCCTGGAACCGGGAAAGCACTCCCGGCCCGCAGTCCAAGAGGACGCCCTGGGGTCCCTGTGCCCCTTCGCCACCTTGGCCACGCTGCACCCCCTCGTCGAACTGGACCCAGTAACCCGGTCCTGCCCCACCGGCAGGGGGAAAGGGAGAATACTTGCCAAGCACCGTGAGCTTCACGTTGAGTCACCTCTGGGGTAGTGTTCCACCAAGGCAAGAGCCAGTCCTGCGGGAGGCCGGCTGCGAGGGGCGCCGGCTGGGAGGTCTCTCGTCAGAGCCGGGTAGAACTCGTAGAGGTCTCCGAGGGATCCTGTAAAGCGCTCAGCCTTCTGGTAACGGCCTGCCAGAGGTACAAGGACGCTACCGTGCGATATGGACGCCAGGCCTCCGCACGCCGGCTAGATTCCTTCTCCCCGGGCATCTCCGGCAGACTATACAGCCACTTGATCCCTGCCCTAAGTCCAAGGTCTTTGGGGGCAAACACGTCCAATCGACCCAGGCAGAAGATCATGAACATCTGTGCTGTCCAGACGCCTATCCCGTGCACCGCTGTGAGGCTCCTCACCAGATCCTCCTCTGACATCCCTGGAAGAGCATCCAAGTCGAGTTCCCTCGAGATCACGCGACGGGTCAGATCCCGCAGGTAAACGACCTTCGGCCTGGAGATACCGACGGCGCGGAGCACCTCGTCATCCATCGAACTGACCCTCTCGGGAGTCACGGCGCCACAGCGGTCTTCGAGTCTGCGCCAGATAGACGCCGCTGCCGTCCCCGAGATCTGCTGCCCGACAATGGACCGTGCAAGGGCGCTGTATGGTGTACCACGGAGGTCCAGCGATACGGGTCCAACGAGGTCTATGAGGCTCGAAAGCTTCGGGTCCCTGTCCCGCAGAAACCGGACGGGCTCACAGTTGAGGTCAAACGTGATCCTGCCGGGGATGCTCTGCATGGGGACCTCGCTTGGGATCATTCTGAGATGTGGATGGTGGGGAGTGAGGGACTCGAACCCCCGACCTCATGCATGTGAGGCATGCGCTCTAACCGCCTGAGCCAACTCCCCGCGTGACTGCTATTATAGCAGACAGATCCCCGCAAAACAACTGAGCTCTGCCGCCACAACTCCGCAGCCAGTTAGTCATCTTCGGAAGGTCTCCGGCGTTAGGGTCATCAGCACCAGAGTTGATGACGTATCCCCATCCCCATGGGCATACCCATCCGCATCTCCATCTGTGTCCCCACCCCTACCTGTGCTCGTACAAAACCTTATCCGTCCCTTGGGCCGGAAACCGACCTTGCGGTAGCAGCGCTGAGCGCGCAGATTGTCCTCGTCGACCTTGAGGAAGATCTCCCTCAAGGTGGTGTTCTCGAAGAATCCGCTCACGAGGACACGGACCGCCTCCTCGCCCAGTCCCCTGTTCCACAACTCTTTTTGTCCAATGAAGATGCGGAGTTCGGCGGTATGGAGTCTCCAGGATATGTTGATGACCTCGATCTCTCCGATGAGGCCGTGTTCATTCGACTCGATAGCAAACGTCTTGCGCTGCAAGTTTCGCCGGGCGAGATACCATTCCCGCGCGTCGGCATCGTCCTCAAATCTCTTCCCGGCCCACCTCGTTATGTCCGGGTCATTGTCCCACTTCATGAGGATGGGCAGGTCGCTCTCCAAAATGGGACGCAACCTCACCCTGGGCCCCACAAAACCGGGGCCCGGTTTGTGTTCCGCGATAGCCAAGACACGCGCCTCTTCCCAAAAGGAGTCCGCAGCGAAAAGCACACATATGCTGCGGGTCTCTAAGGAGTTCAACAGAAAGGCCGCTCTCCCTGCACCTTATGGGATGTAGATCTAGGCAGAGCTAGAAGGGGCTGTAGGACGAGGGAGCCACGCTGAACAATCGGAAGCAGGATGTCATCTCGCAACTGCTTCGCAGTTGCCGGCGACGCCGAAGGAGCTCCGCTGTCGCTCTGCTCCTTCGTCAGTCTGCTATCTGCCTCTGGAACGCAGGCGCCGAGAGATGGGTCTTGCCCAGTCGGCGGAGGGCCGACTCCAGGATGCCGTTCACCAGCTCGGTGTAGCCCCAGCCACCCTTTTCGGCGATCCTCGGGTAGTCGGAGAACCCTGGCGCCATGCCGGGTAGCGGGTTTACCTCCAGGACGTTGGGAACACCGTTCTTGTCCAGTCGGAGGTCTACACGGGAGAGATCCCGGCAACCCAACACGCGGTATGTCTTCAGGGCGGTCTCCTTGACCTGCGCCTCGAGTCCGGGCGATATTGGCGCAGGGCACAGGTAGTAGACGTCGTCGGACCAGTCGGTCTTAAACTGCCGCGAGTAGATGCGCCCGTGCTCCTGGGGCACGGCGTCGAAGTTGATCTCCATAACCGGGAAGATCACGGGACACCTGTTCCCGAGGATGGCCACAGTGAACTCACGGCCCGGCAGGAAGTCCTCTACCAGCACCGGCTGGTGGTACAGGCTCACAAGCCTGCGAACCTCTTCTCTAAGTTCCCTGACGTTTTCGCAGTGGCAGCTAGGCGAGATGCCCATGCTTGAACCCTCGTGAGCGGGCTTCACAAACACGGGGAAAGACAGACCACGAGCATCCACCTCTTTCTCCGAGGCGAAAACCTTAAACCTTGGAGTAGGGATACCGTGGTGGGCCAGTACCTTCTTGGTCAGTGGCTTGTCGAGAGTCAGGGCGAGAGTCAGCACGCCTGAGCCGGTGTAAGGGATGCCGAGCATCTCCAGCATGGCAGGTATATGGCTCTCGCGGGATTCGCCACGGATGCCTTCAGCCAGGTTGAAGACAATGTCAAGGCGCCTTTGGCGGATCTTCCGGTAGGCAGACTCGTCGGCTTCTATTAGGACCGGGTGATGACCGTACGCGCGCAGTGCTTCGGCGATGGCATTGACAGTTGACTCAGAGTCCAGCTCCGCATTGGAGTCTGGAGGTTCCCCATCCTCCAACGGGTCACCTTTCAAGTTGAAAGTGACACCTACCACAGCCATTTTCGGGCACGCTCCCTCATTGGGTCCGTCATCGCAAGTGATTATTGCACGGACACACAGGCGCGTCAATCAATCAGTGGACATCGGAAATGGCCACTTGATCGCGTGTTTTTGACTCACTGACGCAAGGGATGGGCACCAGGTCCTCTCTCTGTTCCTTGACCAGAGCGGTGGCAAGAACCTCGTCCATGTGGCTGACGAGAGTGACGTTGAGTTCCTCCCGGATGTTGGCCGGGACGTCCTCAAGGTCCTTGCGGTTCTCCTCAGGTAGGATGATGTTCACAATGCCTGCCCTGTGGGCGGCGAGCACTTTTTCCTTGACTCCGCCTATGGGAAGCACCCGGCCTCGCAACGTGACCTCACCGGTCATAGCCAGATCGTGGCGGACCGGCCTGTTGGTCAACGCCGACGCCATGGCGCAGGTAAGGGTGATGCCTGCGGAGGGTCCGTCCTTGGGGACAGCGCCCTCGGGCACGTGCACGTGGATATCCACGGTCTCGTAGAAATCGTCGGCCAGCCCGAGGTCAATCGCCCGGGACCGCAGGTAACTGAGTCCCGCCTGGGCCGACTCCCGCATCACGTCGCCAAGATGCCCGGTAAGGGTCAGGTTGCCCTTTCCCTTTACCACACTGACCTCGCACGACAGAACGTCGCCGCCGATATCGGTCACAGCCATGCCGGTTGCCACGCCAACCTGGCTTTCCTTCTCGGCCTGCCCGTAGTGGAACCGGGGGATGCCGAGGTACTTGTCGAGGTTCTTGGCGGTGATCCGGACCCGCTTCTTCTTGCCGGACACAAGGTCCTTGGCCGTCTTCCTGCAGATGGTCGCTATCTGGCGCTCAAGGTTCCGGACGCCGGCCTCGCGGGTATAGGAGCGGATCATTTCCCGGAGAGCATCTTTTCCGATGACCAGGTCAGTGCCTGTTAGGCCGTGCTCCTTCAGCTCCTTCGGCACCAGGAACTGGCTGCCGATGTTCATCTTTTCCTCCTCGGTGTAGCCGGGGAGGGTGATGACTTCCATGCGGTCCAGGAGCGGCCGCGGGATGCTATGGCTTGAGTTCGCGGTAGTTATGAACATAACCCTGGACAGGTCGAACGGAACCTCCAGGTAGTGATCGGAGAACGTGTAGTTCTGCTCGGGATCCAGGACCTCGAGGAGCGCTGCCGCCGGGTCTCCTCTGAAGTCAGACGCCAGCTTGTCAATCTCGTCCATGAGGAACACCGGGTTCCTGGCCCCCGAGTTGCGGATCCCCTGTATGATGCGGCCTGGTAGGGCGCCAATGTAGGTCCTCCGGTGCCCTCTCACCTCGGCCTCGTCGCGGACCCCGCCGAGCGAGATCCTGACGAACTTCCTGTTTAGAGCCCTGGCGATTGACTTGGCCAGCGACGTCTTGCCCACTCCGGGAGGCCCGACGAAGCACAGGATCGGGCCTTTCGGCTTGTCGACAAGCTTTCTGATCGCCAGGTACTCAAGAATGCGCTCCTTGACTTCATCGAGCCCGTAATGATCCTCGTCAAGGATCTTCTGTGCCGAGACGACGTCGATCTTGTCGTCGGTCAGGACACTCCAGGGCAGAGAAACCATCCAGTCCAGGTAGGTCCGGACAACTACGGCTTCAGCCGAGGCCTGGGGCATCTTCTCAAGCCGGTCTACCTCGCGAAGCGCTTTTTCCTTAGCCTCCGCGGTCATACCGGCCTTTTCGATCTTCTTCCTGAACTCATCTGTCTCGCTGGTGGCCTCTTCCCTGTCGCCCAGTTCCTTCTGGATCGCCTTCATCTGTTCGCGGAGCCAGTACTCCTTCTGGCTCCTCTCGATCTGCTCCCGGACTCTGCGGTTGATCCTCTTCTCGAGGCCGACCATCTCGATTTCCTTGGACAGCAGGGTGACGAGCTTGTTCACCCTGTCTTTGACCGAGACCGTCTCCAACAGGAACTGCTTGTCTGCCAGCTGGATCGGGATGTTGGCCGCGATGGAGTCGCAAAGCTGGCCCGGGTCAGACAGAGTGGCGACGGAGATCAGAGTGTCGGCGGTGACCTTCTTCGTGGCCCTGACATACTCCTCATAGTGGTCCATCAGGGTCTTGGTCAGGTCCTCCTGCTCCATGCCTTCGGCCGGTCTCTCTATGAGCTCCTGGACCGAGACAATGTAAGAGGGCTCGCTGGTGAGATACGAGGCAATCTTAACCCTGGATATGCCCTCGATCACCAAACGATAGTGGCCCTCGGCATTCCTTGCCACTTCTCTGATATGTCCAAGCGTGCCGATCTCGTGAATCTGCGAAGGGATCGGATCAGTCACGTCATTGTCTTTCTGCATGCACATAACGATACGCGAATCGGTACCCTCAGCTATCTCAACCGCCCGAAGAGACTTCTGGCGGCCAACTACCACGGAGATGGTGGTGCCAGGAAACACAGTCATGTTCCGCAGGGGCAAGAGCGGGTAGGACTTCTTCTCCGGCTTGAATGAGTTCAACGATCGCACCTCCCGCATTCTCCTCGAAGACCCCAGCCATATCATATTAGTCGCAAAACCCGAAGTGACATGGCCTAGAAGAACGCCTCGCGTATATTCTCGAAATCGGAGGGCAAGTCCTGCAGTGGGAGAATGGGAAGCGATGGTGAATGATAACCCAATACCTGCTAAACGTGGGTTTGATCTTGGGGCGGATTACGAAAGCCCTGGAAAATGAGGCACAAGTACTAAGCGAAAAAGGCGGCGCTACTGATCCAGTGCGGCCTGGGAGGCTACCTTGACCGGAACCGCTACAGGGGGACCAAGGACAGACAAGACCGCCGCGAGTGTGGATACCGGGATCACGTGGATTTTTTCGGCGGCGTACCTATCTTGCCAGTTGGCTTGAGGGATGTAGACCCGGGACAGGCCGGCCTCTTCCGCGGCCCGGATCTTCTGATCTACCCCGCCCACCGGGCAGACCTCGCCCCTGATGGAGATCTCCCCTGTATAAGCGGTGTCCGGAGATACGCGCACACCAGTCAGCGCTGAGTACATACTGACCGCGATCGCGAGACCCGCGGAGGGCCCGTCGACAGGAGTGCCGCCCGGGAAGTTCACGTGCATGTCGTAGCGGTAGGGGTTCAGTCCTGCCGTAGCAGCAAGGGCCGTGCGCACGTTCTCGACTGAGGAATGGGCCATACTCTTGCGCCGGACGATGTGGGCGCCCTTCCCCATTTCCTCCTCTTCGATGATCCCTGTGATTATGACGTCGCCTCTCCGGCCTTGCACTTCTTCAACGACCTGAGTCTCAACGTCAATCACGCAGGACATGCCCGGCCCGTAGACCGCCAGACCAAGCACCACGCCGACGCAAGGACCGTCGGGAATGCGCGGCACGGGCCTAGGAGCGTGATGTCCCTGCGCCACTATCCACTCGATGTCTTTCAGGAGGATCGTGCTCCTGTTCTCCGTGATGATAAGTCCGGCCGCCAGCTGGACCAGGTTCACGGCGTCGCGACCGTTGTCGGCGTACCTCTTGACCATGTCCACGGCCCTGTCCTCGATCTCGACGCCGGCCTTTCGCGCCGCTCCGGCGGCAATGATCCCGACCTCCTCAGGCGACAGCGCCCTGAAGAAGACCTCCAGACACCGGGATCGAAGCGCCGGCGACACGTCCTCCGGCGTCTTTGTCGTGGCGCCTACCAGCCGGAAGTCGGCCGGCAAGCCGTTTTGGAAAATGTCGTGGATATGCTCCGGGATGTTGGTGTCGTCTTGCGAGTAGTAGGCGCTCTCGAGATAGACCTTGCGGTCCTCAAGCACTTTTAGAAGTTTGTTCATCTGCACCGGATGGAGTTCGCCTATCTCGTCGAGGAAGAGGATACCGCCATGCGCCTTGGTGACCGCGCCCGGCTTGGGTTGAGGGATCCCGGCCACTCCCATGGCGCCTGCCCCCTGGTAGATGGGGTCGTGAACGGAGCCGATAAGCGGGTCCGCGATCCCGCGCTCATCGAAGCGCGCGATGGTAGCGTCCATCTCGATGAACTTGGCGTCTT
The DNA here is from genome assembly GCA_964602455.1 of uncultured Eubacteriales bacterium. Classification (GTDB taxonomy): domain Bacteria; phylum Bacillota; class Sulfobacillia; order Fermentithermobacillales; family Fermentithermobacillaceae; genus JBBDIP01. The sequence goes on from CAZRRG010000007.1 coordinate 28,715, forward strand.
TCTTGAAGGGAGAATGAGGGCTCTGCTTGGCCTCCTCCAGCACCAGCCTCGCCGCGGCAGTTTTCCCGACCCCCGGCGGTCCGTAGATGATGACGTGCTGCGGGTTAGGACCGCACAGTGCCGCCTTGAGCGCCCGTATCCCCTCTTCCTGCCCGATCACCTCGCAGAGGTTCGCCGGCCTTGTCTTCTCCGATAGCGGCTCAGTCAGCTTCACCTGACGCATCAAGCGGAGCCGCTCCATCTCCCGCTTGGACTCGCGGCCGACAGCCAGCTTCTGGCCTTCCTGGGACTTCACCAGGTTCCAGAAGTACAGGCCCATGACTATTGCAAGGAATAACTGCAGGTAGATGAGGATCCCGGAGTCGAGCATGTCTTCTACTCCTCACGACTGGGCTTCACACGCTAGGTTCTGCCTTTGTGGCGAGGATTATGAGAGGATTTCCGGCTGCTCCCCCGGAAAGGTTCGGAGTTGCGATGTCACCATCACCGGAGGTACTCCAATGATTAGGCCGTATTCCCCGTCCGACCTGGAACCGGTCATCGAGTTGCTTAGCGAAGAGGACATGAAGTTCTATGGTGACATCAAGGAGCGGCTTGAAAAGTGGACTACGCTGGTATGGGATGATGGCGGTACTGTGAAGGGCGCCGCCTGCTACCAGAAGGAAGAGGATGGCGAGTTCAACATCCGGATGTACGTGCGCCCCGGCTACCGGCGGCAGGGTATCGGGTCGAAGCTCCTGAACGCGTCCCTCGCGGGCATCAAAGACATGCACGAATCGGGGCGGATTACCGTAGGATACCGGACCGACCGGGGCGAATCCCAAGAGTTCTTCCGCAACAGGGGCTTTGCATATTGGTACAGCATGGACATGCTCCGGTACGACGGCCCCGAACTGCCGGAACCTCCACTCCCCCCCGGCGTCGAGATCGGGTTCTACGAGGACCGGCACTACGAGGAGTTCTTCAGGATCATGGCGGAGACGTTCCTCCCGCAACGCCGGTTCTTCGACTTCCGCCCCCACGACGTGCGGGAGTTCCGCAAGTCTGAAGGAGATCGAGGGCGGGTCCTGGCCAACAAGGACAATATGCTGGTCCTGTTGGAGCACGGGCGGCTGGTAGGGATTTTGGAGATTGAGGGCAACTTCATAGACACGGTGGGCGTGGACCTGGCCGCCAAGGGACGGGGCTACGGCAGAGCGTTGATGCGAAGGGCCATGAACCTCTTGCGCGAGCGAGGTCACCAGGTTATCGACACCTCTGTCGTACTGGGAAACGTGCCCGCGTGGCGCCTCTACAACACTCTCGGGTTCAAGAGAGTCCAGGCCGATGAGTGGGCTTGCATGTGGCTCTAGGGCCCATTTCGTGATTGACACGGCAAAACCGGAAGTGTAGCCTTAGTGGAAATCGGCCCGGCCTGGGAGGCTTGTCCAGATGAACCAAGGCAACGGAACCATGTTTAGGAAACAAGATCTTATGGAGTCCCGCTCTACCCTTCTCTTCTCCGCTCACGCCCACCATCATCACCACCACAACTAACAGCACCCGCTGTCTTCGAACCCTGAGGATCTAGAACCTGTTCTTTCTGTTTTTTGTTTTTCTATAGCCTTTTTTGCATTTTTCTCATTCGAGGAGGAATCAGCATTGTTCAGAGACGGGCGTTCAGCTGACCTTTTCATCATCGTGCTGCTTTTTACGGCAGGGTACTGGTTCTATCGCTCCTTTCGTAAAAGCTCCAGGATGCCAATCCGCAGGATCCGAGGCCTGGACTCCATTGACGACGCGATTGGCCGGGCAACGGAGATGGGCCGCCCCGTACACTTCACTACCGGCTGCGGCGGACTGGTCGCCGACACTATGGCAGCATTCGCTGTCCTGGAGTACGTGGCCCGGCAATCGGCCCGGTACAACGCATCGCTCATCGTCACCAACTCCCAGCCGGTAGTACAGCCCATGACAGAAAACATCGTGAAGAGCGCGTACGTGTCAGAGGGGAGAGCCGACTCATTCCAGCCCGGCAACATCCGCTACCTCTCTGACACCATGCAAGCCTATGTAGTCGGCGTCTGGGGGATCCTGGAGCGGGAGCAGGCCGCCGCCAACATCATGATGGGATACTTTTACGCCGAGTCGTTACTCCTGGCAGAGGGCGGAAGCCGGGCCGGGGCATTTCAGATAGCGGGGACCGCAAGCACCCCTCAGCTTCCTTTCTTTGTGGCGGCATGCGACTACACCCTCATAGGCGAGGAACTATTCGCAGCAGGCGCCTACCTCTCGGAGAACCCGGTTAGGGTTGGGGCCTTGATGGCCCAGGATATTGCCAAGATCCTGGCCATCGGCCTGATCGCCGCCGGCTCTTTGGCAGCCAGCGCCGGCTGGTCGCTAGTCGCCAAACTCTGCGACTATTAGGAGGGATAACATGAAACGCTTACTTCCATCCGCGGTGACGTTCGTAGCGGGTGCGGTGGTTCTCTCTGACTACTTCGTAGAACTTGGGTGGTTATCCGACCTGACGACTCGCTTTCTCGCCTGGTCTGTGCTCATATCCTCGTTCGCGACCGGACTAGGAGGCGCCAACCTGCTCGCTATACACATCCGGGAAATCCGCACCAGAAGGGCTCGCTGGGGTCTAAGCCTTGTGCTCGTCTCCTCGATGCTGGCTTGGCTCACCGTCGGGATTGCCGGCGGGACGTCTACTCCTCTCTACCGGTTCATGTGGGAAAACGTGTACGGCAGCCTATCGTCAACGCTCTTCGCCCTCAATGCCTTCTTCATCGCCTCCGCTGCGTACCGCTCATTTCGGGCCCGCAATGTCGACAGTTCCTTGCTCCTCTTGGCAGCGGCCGTCGTCATGCTGGGCAGGGTGGGACTAGGCGAGGCGATCTATGAAGGAATGCCGGGCTTGGCCGACTGGCTAATGAATGTACCCGGCACCGCGGGCATGCGGGGGATCACGATCGGCGGCGCACTAGGTGCCATTACAATCGGTACCCGGACCATCCTTGGGCTGGAGCGCAGCGGAGCTGCGGAATTTTCCGATTAGGAGGCTTCAAAATGAAAACGGACAACAGGTGGGTATACCTCGCGGTCTTCCTCTCGGTGCTCCTGCCCTTGTTCAGACCGCTTGGACTTCCTATCACAGTGGGTCCCGACACCCGCCGGACATACGAGCTCGTGGAGAGCCTTGAAAGCGGGAGCCGCGTGATCCTATCTCCGAGTTTCTCCCCGAGCTCCGAAGGAGAAATCCTGCCGCAGCTCAACGCGGTCACTCAGCACCTACTGAGTCGCGGGGCGAAGATCGTCTGGGTAAACCTCACTGTTGAAGGGACCATGTACGCCGAACGCGTCATGGATCAGTACACAGAACAGTACGGCTACAAGTATGGAGAAGACTATGTCGTGCTTCCGTTTATCCCAGGAATGCAGACCGCAGTCGCATCGATTGCCGCGGATTTCCCAAAAGCGTTCCCGGAAGATGCCTACGGCACGGCTTTGGGGGGCCTCGCGGTTACGAAAGGAGTCCGGTCCATCGCGGACTTCGCCCTCTTGATGGACTTCAACACCGGGGATTCCACAATATACTACCTCCAGCAGCTGCAGGGCACAGGCGTCAAAGTGGTATCGGGCGCGTCCGGGGTGACGGTGCCGTATCTCCTCCCCTATACAGCCAGCGGGCAGCTCAGCGGTCTTCTCGGGGGCCTGCGGGGCGCTGCCGAATACGAGATGCTATCAGGCAAAATGGGGGAAGCAGTCGCCGGAATGGACGCTCAATCGCTGGCGCATGGCGCGATCCTAGCTTTCGTCGTAGCGGGGAACATCGGTTCACTCCGGAGTAGGAAGAAGGGTGGTGGCGCGAAGTGAGCAGCGATGCAGGTGTCGTGGTGGCGGGTCTATTGACCTTAGCGGCCTGGTCCTATCTCTACAAGCAGAATACTGTCTTTCAGGTCGTGGAGCATGTTTTCATCGGTATCTCCGCGGCCCACGCAATGACTGTCGCGTACTCCAGTATAGTCTCGACCGGAGTGAACCCCCTCTTCCAAAAGGGTGACTTCACTCTCGCCCTTCCTCTGGCGGGTGGTGTGCTTCTCTACACACGGTTTTGGCCCAAGGCGTCCGGTTTATCTCGGCTTCCGCTGGCGTTCACATTGGGTACCGCTGCCGCCGTAGCCATACGCGGCTCTGTAGACGCCAGCTTCATACAGCAAGTTAAGGCAACCATGCTGCCCCTCTACTCGAGGGACAACATCCTCGTCGTCGCAGGTACCGTGTCGGTTATCACGTATTTCCTTTTCAACAGCAAGAGCCGGAAAGGGTACCTGATGCCGGTATCGCAGGTAGGACGCTGGGTCATGATGCTGGCGTTCGGCGCCGCTTACGGTAACACCGTCATGATGCGAATGTCGCTCTTGATCCCTAGGATGCGGCTCGTGTTCTCTACCTGGCTCGGCCTGACTCCCTAGAGGTTCCAGAATGGAATGCGGCCCCCGCGCATGCGGAGGGCCGCCTGATGTCAAGGCAACGCTACGCAGTCTCTTCCTTCTTCTTCGGCTTGCGCTCCTGGGTCACCAGCACAGGCGGAGACCCGCTCAGCACCGTATCCTTGGTGATGATGCACTTGGAAACGTCGCCGCGGGACGGGATGTCGTACATAACCTCCAGCATCCTGTCCTCCAGTACAGCCCTAAGCCCACGCGCGCCTGTATTCCTGCGTACGGCCTCTTTGGCCACCGCGTGGATGGCGTCCTCCTGGAACTCAAGGGCCACGCCGTCCAAGGCGAATATCTTCTGGTACTGCTTGATCAGAGCGTTCTTCGGCTCCACCAGGATCTTGACCAGGTCCTCCTCCGACAGCGAGTCAAGGCTCACTATGACGGGGACGCGGCCAACGAACTCGGGGATCATGCCGAACTTCAGAAGGTCTTGCGGCTGGATCTTCGCGAGGATTTCCCCCACGTTGTACTCGCTGCGAGACCTTACCTCGGAACGGAAGCCCATGACCTTCTGGCCGATGCGGCTCTGAATGATCTTCTCGATGCCTTCAAATGCTCCCCCGCAGATGAAAAGGATATCGGTGGTGTCCACCTGGATGAACTCCTGGTGGGGGTGCTTCCGGCCGCCGAGCGGCGGTACGTTGGCCACCGTACCCTCTAGGATCTTGAGGAGCGCTTGCTGGACGCCTTCGCCGGAGACATCCCTGGTAATGGACGGGTTCTCCGACTTCCGCGCTATCTTGTCGATCTCGTCGATGTAGACGATGCCCCGCTCCGCCTTCTCGATGTCGTAGTCGGCGGCCTGGACCAGCCGGAGAAGGATGTTCTCCACGTCCTCGCCCACATAGCCGGCCTCGGTCAGGGTTGTCGCATCGGCTATCGCGAACGGCACGTTGAGCATCTTGGCCAGGTTCTGGGCGAGGTACGTCTTGCCGACGCCCGTGGGACCCAGCATCACGATGTTGGACTTCTGGATCTCCACATCGTCGGTGCCCTTGGACTTGCGCCCGACTCTCTTGTAGTGGTTGTACACAGCCACAGACAAGATCTTCTTGGCCCTCTCCTGGCCGATGACGTACTGGTCGAGGAAGGCCTTGATCTCCTTCGGCTTGGGAACGTCCTTCAGCGCGTCCTCTGTTTCCTCGTCGAGCTCCTCCGTGATGATCTCGGTGCAGAGCTCGATGCATTCATCGCAAATGTAGACTCCAGGACCAGCGATGAGTCTCTTGACCTGGTCCTGGTATTTGCCGCAGAAAGAGCACTTTAGGCCTTTTTGCTCTTCGAATCTGAACATGCCGTCACCTCGGCTATTTCGCGGTCTTGGCACCCGGGATGAGGATATCGTCTACCAGGCCGTAAGCCTTGGATTCTTCAGCGCTCATCCAGAAATCCCGCTCAGTATCTCTCTCTATCTTATCGAGAGATTGACCCGTATGCTTTGCCAAGATCTTGTTAAGGTGCTCCTTGGTGCGCAAGATCTCCTTGGCTGCTATCTGTACTTCTGTCGCCTGTCCCTGAACACCGCCAAGCGGCTGGTGGATCAGGGTCTTGGCGTTGGGCAGGCAGAATCTCCTGCCCTTGGTGCCACCGGCCAATAGGACCGCCGCCATGCTGGCTGCAAGGCCGACGCATATTGTCGAAACCGGCGACTTAATGTGCTGCATGGTGTCGTAAATGGCCAATCCCGCGGTAACCGAGCCGCCCGGGGAGTTAATGTAGATCGACACTTCCCGGTCGGGATCCTCAGCCTGCAGGAACAGCAGCTGCGCGACTACCAGGTTCGCAACGTGATCATCAATGGGAGTTCCCACAAAAACGATCCTGTCCTTAAGGAGCCGCGAATATATGTCGTAGGAGCGCTCGCCCCGGCCTGTCTGCTCCACGACCATAGGAACAAGGTACCCCATGTGTGTGCCTCCATTTCAACGAAGTGGGTGAGAACTTATCTTCTCCCGCTCACTTCCATTATACCATCCCGCAAGCGGCTACTTGCCCTCGGGATTGGCAGGCTCTTCCTTTGCGGGTGCCTCGGCCTTGTCCGCTGCATCAGCCTTATCTGCGCCAGTCGCAGGCTTCTCGTCGGACGCCTCTGCCTTCTCCTCAGGATTGCCCTCGGGAGCCGGCGCCGGCTTGTCCTCCGGAAGCGGGGTCCCGGCCTTCTGGGCAGCAAGGACGGCTATCCGGTTCAGGGCCTCCACGCGAGTCAGGTTCCGCTCGATCTCCTCGAGCGCGCCCCTGAGTTCCAAAGTGGTCCTGACAGCGCTGACGTCCTTGCCCGACTCCCGGGCCAGGGCTTCGATCACACTGTTCACAGCTTCCTCTGAAGCCTTGATGCCTTCCTTCGCGCTCACGGCGTCCAGGACCAAGTCCCGCTTGACCTCGCGCTCTGCCTGGGCCAGGAAGTCGCCGGCGATCTCGTCGGGAGTGCGTCCGGTCGACCGAAGGTACTGGTTCACGTCTGCCCCGGCGCTCTGGACCCTCTGGACGAACCTCTCAAAGAGCTCCTGCTGCCTGCGGGCGATCATTGGGGGCGGTATCTCCATGGTAGCCTTGCTGAGCAAGGCTTCCTCAACCTTGTCGCTGTGCTGCCGCTTGGCCGAGTCGACCTTGATGGCCATAAGCCGCGTCTTCAGGTCCTCCCTGACTTCATCCAGGGACTCCTTGGAGAGGTTCTTCAGGAAGTCCTCATCCGACGGGTAGTACTTGCGGCGGATCTCCCTAACCTCAATGGCAAACCTTGCTTCCTTGGGCGGCTCGGCCTTCGCCTTCTTCTTGGCTGCTTTGGGCTTGGCTTCGCCGTCAGCCTTGGCGCCATCCTCAGCCTTGGCTTCATCTTCCTCTGCTGACGCTTCAGCCGGCTTAACCGGGTAGGTCCCGGTGAACTCCTTGGTCTCGCCCTTCTTCATGCCAATGAGGGCATCGCCCAGTCCGGGCACCAGAGCGTTCTCTCTTCCCGCCTCCGCGTAGGGGAACTCCTGGTCGATCTCGGCCTTGAAGGTGCCGCCATCAATGCCCTTTACGTGGACGGTGACGAGGTCGCCGGCTTCAACAGCCTGGCCCTCTTCCAGTGGACGGAGCTCCGCCATTCTCTCTCGCAAGTAGCTTACCTGGCCATCGACTTCGGAATCCTCCACGGTGGGCGCCTCGTAAGCGATCGAGAGATCGCTGTAATCAGCGAGCTGCACTTCGGGAGTCACGTATACGGTGGCCTTGTAGGTCAGTGACTCGCCCTGCTTGTTGTTGATCTCGTCGAACTCGGGGTCATCCACGGGGTCAATCTTGGTTTCCTTCACAGCCTCTATGTACTGTTCAGGAAGCACTTCCTTCATCGCTTCATCGTACAGGACTTCTTTGCCGTAGTAACGCTCCAATATGAACCGGGGCGCCTTGCCGCGACGGAAGCCGGGGACATTCACTCGTTTGACGACGCTCTTGTATGCCTTCTCCAGGGCCTCGTCCACAACGCTGGCGGGCGCCTCGACCGTAAGCACTACCTTAGAGCCGTCTATCTTCTCAGCACTGACCTTCACTATCGGGTCCTCCTTAAGCCGCATCCTTGTGGATATCCTATTGCCTCTATTGGCCAAACGCTGCTTGTCCTCAAGGTTCTATCGGATTTGGAACCAAGCCCTAATATACTACCAGATGTCGATCCACAATCTCCAGTCAATACCTTTAGTGGGATCCGGGCGGCATCACGATATCGATTGCCTTCCGGTACTTTGGAACATCCGTGCGCTTCAGATCTGGGTTAATGCCGCGCGCAAGAGCCATCCAGTAGACCATCATCTGCATGGGATAGGCCAGAATGGGCGGCGTGAAGTACTCGCGAATCCCGGGCGCCATGAGTTCGACTGTTGTCATGTCGCGCCCGCCGATGTCGTCAGGGACCGTGGTCATGTTGAGCACCGGCGCCCCGATCACCTGAGCTGCCCGGCATAGGTCCCGGATCTTCCCAAGGCTGGGTCCGGACGTCGAGAGGGTGATAAGGAGGGTCTTCTCATCCAGCATGACTTCGGGTCCGTGTATCGACTCCTCTATCTCCAGGCCTTCAGCCGGCATGAGGGCCGCCTCCTTGAACTTGAGGGCCACTTCCATCGCTGTCTGGGCGTTGGGACCGCCTCCAACTACCACGATGCGCTCGTAGCCGGTGGAACTCTCTCCTAGTAGCTTAAGTACGGGAACGAGGGCCTCCATCTCGCTAAGCAGATCAGGGAGCTGATTCAGCTCGTCGAGGGCCTTGTCCGTCACATCTCGATCGGGGCTAGCGTGTGCGGCGACGACGTATCCCTTCACCATGGATGCCAGGTAGCTCCTGGTCTTCGGGATGGCCGGATCCATGCCGCCCACCCCCGGCACTATGAAGTCGGCAGCCCGCGCCAGCGGTGAATCCGACACATCGGTGAGACAGACGGTCATAGCGCCCCTAAGCTTCGCCGCCTCGATCGCCTCCACGTCAACTCTAGTGCCGCCGGTGTGGGATACCGCGATAACTGCTGACTTGGGCTCGATTGAGTTTACCTTGTACCTGCCGAACTCGAAGCCGTTGTAGGCATCCGCATCGATCCCGACCAGTTCCGCAAGAGCCGCGGCTATAGCCATGCCTGCGAAGTACGACGTACCGCAACCTAGCAGATAGGCTCTCTTGATGCCGCGGGATTTCAGTTCAGGGCCAACACAAGCCGCTGCCTCGGCGACTTCACCGGCAAGGCAGCCTCTCACGATTTCAGGACCGGCCTCAATGCCGTCCCACATGTAGAAGGGATGCGCTTTGCGTTCGATGGCCTTTTCACTCGGGCTCCGGGGTTCGGTGCCGTTCATTATGGATAAGCCTCCTCACGTTTATGGACAGGAAATGGGTGGCAGCCGCTTCTGCAGCTCAGCAAAGATGACAGGCAGAATCTGTGGATAGGTCATCGTGTCAGGAGTGGTTGGAAACGATGTGACCTCACGCATCTCGGATCCCGGCGGCAACTCGCCGAGCGTTTCCACTTCAGCGTAGAACACCTGACCGTAAGAGGACTCGGTTGACCCATAGACGGCGTAGTCGAACGCGGGTTGGATATCGAACTCCTTAGCGCCTGTTTCCTCGATAAGCTCGCGTCTCGCGCAGTCCATGGGCGTTTCGCCTTTTTCGACTTTGCCGCCCGCGGTCTCCCAAGAGTCGCGGTCTCTGTGACGCGCATACAGCCACTTGCCTCGATGGCGAGCGAAGATAACTGTGTAGCGGTATGTTCGCAGCTCGCCAAACGGGTATGTGACAACCCGCAAAGGCTCACCGGACTTTGCCATACTACGCCTCCGGACGCAACTCTAAAGCGGCCAACCACGCCATACGTTCTCGCGGGAAGCCCTGCTAGTTTTGGTGCGAGGGAGGGGATTTGAACCCCTACGCCTTGCGGCACTGGATCCTAAGTCCAGCTCGTCTGCCAGTTCCGACACCCTCGCACGTCTTCGCAAGCGCACTTTCGCAAGGAGAGGGTTGGTGGGCCATGATGGACTCGAACCATCGACTCCCCGCTTAAAAGGCGGGTGCTCTACCACTGAGCTAATGGCCCAATCTTGGCTGGGGCGGTAGGATTCGAACCTACGAATGTCAGCTCCAAAGGCTGAAGCCTTACCGCTTGGCCACGCCCCAGCGCTCTATCATCGCACTCATGAAGAGAGCGAACACTACATGGCGCGCCCGGCAGGGCTCGAACCTGCAACCTACAGATCCGAAGTCTGTCGCTCTATCCAGTTGCGCTACGGGCGCTCGACTCACGCTCTCGCGCTGAGAGCCGCCGGGCACAAAAACAAAATTGGGGTGAATGATGGGATTCGAACCCACGGCCTCCAGGGCCACAACCTGGCGCTCTAACCAACTGAGCTACATCCACCACATCTTTACGACCCTATTTGGCGCGCCTGGAAGGAATCGAACCTTCGACTCCCTGCTTAGAAGGCAGGTGCTCTATCCCCTGAGCTACAGGCGCGCTGGAGCGGGTGATGGGAATCGAACCCACGCCACCAGCTTGGAAGGCTGGAGCTCTACCATTGAGCTACACCCGCACGCACAAAGACGCAGGACCGGCTGCCCGGCCGCATGCATCATTCTACACTCACGATGTAAGCGGGTCAAGCGAGGTTGCCCTGTTCAAGAGGCACCTCCTTGAGGATCGAGGCGACCCTGGCCTCCTCGGGAACCGGCTTTTGGGTTGAGGGATCCACGGCCACACAGCCTCCGTCCACGATGGACGTGACCACCTTGCCGCACGCGCTTGGATTGCCCTGGAGGTGCGGGGCATCCAGCAGTCCCACCTTGACCGCAAGCGCCAGCGTGACAGGATCGGTGAACGGGTCGTCGCCTGCACCGGTCTGGCCTCTCCGTGCCTCGTGGAGTCGCTCGATCGCCCGGAGCAGAGTCCACGCCTCCTGGACGAGCTGGTCCCTCCTGCGCCTGACCCCCGGATCCCGCGTCATATCGGGCATGCCTGTGAGGCAGTTCCGGATGACTCCGCGAGCGATCTTGCAGCTCTCGATGACCTCGGACGCGCCCGCGATGTGATGTCCCTCGCAATAGCCCACCACATGCACAATGTGGGGACGAAGGTTCATGCTCACCAGAGTTGAGGTTGCCAGCTGGCCTCTTGCCTGCCCCAGGTCTACCGGGAAACTGGCCAATCCGGCCCGGACCTGCCGCCATACGCGGAAGGTCGGATCTTCAAGCATCCTTACCATTTCGATCTTGGCCAGCATTTTGCCAAGGTCGGCGGCCGCGCTGGTCCCGGGCGGCGTGTTGAACATGAACTGGGCGATGTAGTCCCGCACCCCCGCCTTCTTGGCGTTGTACGCGGCGAGGTAGAAGGCAACAACCGCGACTACATCGGGAGCGTCCCTAAGGCTCCAGTGATGGGACTCGTTGACCTCAACCGGGATGCCCCTCTCTGCGTGCCACCGCATCGACTCCTGGCCCTGGGTGATGGACTCGACGACGCCCCTGGGGCCTCGTCCATCCAGGACGTTGTACCAGAGTAGAGGTATGGCCGCCCACGCGTTGTGAATGGTGTCGCGGAGCACTTCGGCAAACCGGATTACGTCGCGAGTCCCGCTGTAGCAGCGCATCAGCGGGCGGTTGCCGCGCCGGGACGCCTCATACAGCGCTCTGAAGTCTTCCGGCGTGCGGACCGGAACCCC
>CAZRRG010000008.1:0-37162 GCA_964602455.1 uncultured Eubacteriales bacterium
GTCACCTCAACGCAGAGGACAGGATGTCCAGGCAGAGGTTCTTTACTCCTTCTCCGGTCTCGGAGACGGGGCCTACGCAAGCCGGACACCCGTCGGAACAGGCGCACCCCGAGATGAGTTCCTTTGCGGCAGCCATCATCTGGGGCAGCATACCGAAGGCTTTCTCCGACAGGCCAACCCCGCCGGGGTAAGAGTCATAGAGGTACACCGTCGGCTTCCCATCAAACGACGAGCGCACCTCGACCGATACTCCGAGATCCCCCTTGTCGCTCATGAGGAACAGGGGAGCGATGTTGAGCAAGATGTTCGCGAGGCCCGACAGGGCTCCGCCAACCAGCCTCGGGTTCATGTTGGCGACTACTTGGTCGGGAAGCGCGAACCATGTGCCTTGCGTGTGGAGGTTCATCTCGGGGATGCTTATGCGGCCCCAACCGACGTTCTCGTTGGTATAGAGTTTGATCTTCTTGAAGATGGTGGCAAGAGCCGTGACGGACAGCTCTCCGAACTTGGGAGACAGGTACGCCGTCTCATCCTGCTTGTCGACTGTGATCACCCGGACTCCCACAGCGAGGTCGGCATCGGTGTAGTAGTCGACGTTAACCTTCTTCACATAGGCCTTCTTGGCCGGGTAGTCCAGTTTGTTCACGTGGTACTGCTGTCCACCGTGCATGTAGATGGCCTCGTCGTGGATCAGCATGGGCGCCGCGAACCAGTCAACCTCGCCGATAACCTTAGCGCCTTCCGTGACGTCGACAACAACGAAGTTGTCGGCGGAGGCAGAACGCAGGTTAACACCGGCGGAGGGGAAGGAGTCGGACGTCCAGTTCCACCGGTTGCCTGACTTATGCAGGATATTCTGATCCTTCAGGTGCTCCAGGTAAGGAAGGACGTCCCGGCCGCAGAGTGTGGTGTCACCCTCCTTGAACGGAAGCTCGTAAGCAGCGCACTTCACGTGCTCGCCCAGGATGTAAGGGTTATCGGGGTTCACAAGGGCGTACTCGGGCGACTGGCTGAAGAAGTAGTCGGGGTTTCTCACCATAAACTGGTCGAGGGGAGACAATCCCGCGATCATGATTGCCACACTGGTGCCCGTACGCCTTCCGGCTCGCCCCGCTTGCTGCCAGGTGCTGGCGATCGTGCCTGGGTAGCCTGCCAGAATGGCGCAGTCCAGGTTCCCGATATCGATGCCGAGCTCTAGGGCGTTTGTGGCGGCTACGCCCAGGATCTCTCCCTCGCGCAACCCTTTCTCGATGGCCCTTCGCTCGTTGGGCAGGTACCCTCCCCGGTAGCCCTGGATGCGGTCCTTCTGGAACCGTTCATTGTAGGCGTTCCTAAGGTACTGGACCAAGAGTTCAACCGAAATCCGGGATCGGGCGAAGACTATTGTCTGGACTCCCCCTGAGATGAACCGCGACGCTATCTTTGCCGCGGCGTCGATCGCCGACTGGCGCATGGAACCGTCGGCATTCAGGGCCGGCGGGTTGTAGAAGACGAAGTGTTTGGCAGAGGACGGCGCGCCGCTTCTATCGACCAGCGCCACCTCCTGGCCGGCCATCATCTCCGCCAGTTCGCCCGGATTAGCTATCGTCGCCGACGTGAAGATGAACTGTGGGTTGGCGCCGTAGAACTCCGCTATCCTCCTGAGGCGGCGCAGCACGTTAGCCACGTGGCTTCCAAAGACGCCCCTGTAGCCGTGCATCTCGTCCACAACCACATACTTCAGGCCGGAGAAGAGTTTGACCCATGTCGGGTGGTGGGGGAGGACCGCCTGGTGGAGCATGTCAGGGTTGGTGATGATGACCTGCCCCACTTCCTTGGCCAGCCGCCGCTTGGGGGCCGGCGTGTCCCCATCGAAGGTGAAGCTCTCGACCTTGAACTTACCGCGCTTGGACAGATCCAGGATCTCTGCCAGCTGGTCCTGAGCCAACGCCTTGGTGGGGAAGATGTACAGAGATCGCGCGTCGGGATCCTTCAGCGCCGAATCGAGCACCGGGAGGTTGTAGCACAGGGTCTTTCCGGATGCTGTGGGCGTGACCACGCAAACGTTCTTCCCTGAGGCAAGAAGGTCGTACGCCGCCCTCTGGTGGCTGTAGAGGCGATCTATGCCCTTTGAGGCCAGCGCCGCCGCCAGGGAGGCGTGGATGTCGGGAGGCAGCGGCGCGTACTCTCCCTCGCGTGCCTCGATGGTGTGCCAGGCGGTGATGCAGGACAGAAAGCGCGGGTCGTCCCGCATCTCCATCAATATCTGTTCAGGGGTTTTCTTCGTCATGTATGCCGGCCCTCTGGGCCTCTTTCCCCCTTTTCGCTCAGGGAACGATTGGTATGCCCTTCGAAATCTACAGCAGGAGAAGGTGCCGGGTGATTGGGGGCAATTCCTTCTTTCATCTCCTGCTAGAGCCCGATCCTCGCCGGGTGAGGGAGCCCTTCGCCCATAGTAATATGTAAACACCCACCCTTATCCTAGCAAAGAAGGTGAAAACAAGTTGTCGCAACCTAACCAGAGATGGGTGCGGACGGCGGCAATCCCTCTATGTGCCATACTAATGTTCGCCGTCATTTGTACTTCACCTATTCGAGCATGGGCCGCCCCGATCCTCCGGAAGGGGTCCAGTGGAGACGCCGTTGCCCTGCTCCAACAAAGCCTATCGGATCTGGGCTACAATCCGGGCCCGGTGGACGGCGCTTTCGGCCCCAAGACCGACTCGGCAGTGCGTGCGTTCCAGAAAGCCTCGGGGCTCGACCCCGACGGGGTCTGCGGGCCGCTTACATGGGCGGCGCTGGAACGGGCAGCTTCCGACGCGTCCCGTGGCCGCGCAATCCGGCGGACCGGAGCTCTCGCGGGTAAGACGATCACGATTGATCCCGGCCACGGCGGCAACGAACCCGGCGCGATCTCGATCTGGGGGGACAAGGAGAAGGACTTCACGCTCGCCATCGGACTTAAGGTCCGCAAGTACCTGGAGGAGCAAGGCGCGGAGGTCATTATGACCCGGTACGGCGACTACCCGCCTGGTAGCGACTGGGGATGGAGCATCGACGAGCTTGTGGCCCGCGCATCCCTGGCCAACACCAACGAATCGGACTTGTTCGTAAGCATCCACATCAACTCATATCCCGAAGACAAGAGCGTATCGGGGGTCATGGGTTTCTACAGAAAGGGTTCGGTGGAGTCCGCCCGCCTCGCAAAGAGCCTCGCAAACCAAGTCGGCAAGTATACGGGCCTCCGCATGATCGACGTTCAGGTAGGTCCCTACTACGTCCTCAACCACACGTACATGCCCGCCGCCCTGGTCGAGGTCGGGTTCATGACCAACTACGGAGACGTCAACTCGCTGCGGACCGACTCGTTCCTCGACAACGCAGCCAGAGGGATCGTCAGCGGGATCATAGACTATTTGACAGACTGACAGCATACATAGCTCTCGCATGACGGCGGCCACTACCGGCCCAACTGTCGAGGCGATGGCATGATGTTGGTTGCTCTGATCGGCCAGCCCAACAGCGGCAAGAGCGCGGTGCTGAGCCGTCTTACCGGCGCCCGGGTGGTTACTTCCAACTACCCGGGCACCACTGTTGAGCTGTACTCCGGTATCCTCCAGTCAGGCTACAGGATCCTGGATACGCCGGGCATATACTCGCTACACGCGGTCACACTGGAGCAGAAGGTGACCAGGGATGTGCTGTGGGGAAGCGACGTCGACCTCATCGTCAACGTTGTCGACGGGTCCAACCTGGCGCGGCACCTGTCTCTAACGCTCGCCCTCATAGATGCCCAAAGAGACCGCGGCATCCCAATGATAGTGAACGTGAACTGCGTTGACCGTGTGAGGGACGCGGGCCTGGAGGTCGATGCGGGCCGCCTGCGAGAGGTCCTTGGGCTCCCGGTGATCCTCACATCAGCGGCGACAGGGGAGGGGATGGAGCAGCTTGCCGACGCCATCCTCAAAGCCCTCCCTGCGCACGGGCGACAAGACACTGGTGGGACTAAGGAGCCGCCCAGACTTCAGGACCTGCAGCGGAGGGCAACCGACATGGCAAGCGCTGTCCTGCGGCCGGTCTCCGCTTCGGAAAACACAGGAAGCGCTCTCCAGAGGCGTCGGAGGCCGGCGAGCGTGCTCCGGAAGCTCCCGCGCGCCACAGCGATCGAGAGCGCTCTTGACCGGCCGCTGTGGGCATTTGCGGCGCTCGGCGCGGTTCTAGCGGTGGTATGGAGGCTCATGGCGTGGGCGCTCCCTTGGGCCGAATCGGGCGTGCGCCTGCTTACTGGCCCTCTCGAGGCGTACCTCTCGAGGTTCCTGGAATCCGCCCTTCCTCAGAGCCGCCTATCTCCGGTCATCGCCGAATCCCTTACCGAAGGGCTAGTGCTTCCGCTGGCAACGGTGCTGCCGGCCATGGTAGTAGCCTACTCGCTGATGGCTTTCCTCGAGGACACCGGACTCCTGGCGAGGTACGCCGCTATGGGCGACTCGCTTTTCGGCGCCCTGGGCCTTCCCGGCCAGGCGCTGATACCCTTCATGCTTGGATTCGGCTGCCGCGTGCCCGGGCTGCTCTCCGTAAGGATACTCCCGTCGGAAAAGGCGCGCCGGACCGCCTCGGTTCTCATCGCGGCCCTGGTCCCGTGCACTGCGACCGTCTCTCTGGCATGGGCGACGCTGGCCCGTTTCGGTGGAAACCCGCTAGTCCCGTGCGCCGCGCTGTCGGTATCCGCAGTGGGCCTATCAAAGATCCTTCGTTTGGCGGGAGGAGAGCCCAAGGACTCTCTTGTGCTGGAACTACCGCCGCTCCGGCTTCCTGCGCTTCGCAACGTGGCCATGAAGACGCATCTTAGACTCACAGGCTTCTTCACCCACGTCCTGCCGCTCGTGGTTGCGCTGAACGTCGCCATAAAGGTGGCGGTAGCCGGAGCCGCCGTACCGGATGGCGGCGCATGCGGCCTATCCCGTGATCTATTCGGGATCCCTCCTCAGGCGCTCGTGGGTGTCCTCATGACCATGCTGCAACGGTACCTCGCCCCGCTGTTCCTGCTCCAACAGTCACTCACCCCGCGCGAAGCCACCATCGCTGTCACTATGGTCGTCCTTGGGTTCCCTTGCCTCCCGTCGGCGGCGACCTTGTGGCGAGAACAAGGTCCGGGGGCGGTCCTGGCTACCGTACTGGCGTCGACTTGCCTCTTTGCGGGATGGGGAGCCCTGCTCAACCTTGTATTACCGTGAAAGCGACCCTCGGCCGGTGCCGCTATCCTCGGCGCCAAGAGGCGTCCCCCTGGTGGTCGCCGGGGTGGCACGGCCGGCTCGCATGAAGGGACGGACATGGACGGCATCGCTACTGAGACTGGAAGAGCTGGGTATCTTCCCGGGCCAGTCCATGGAGAGGACCGGGTCCACAGGGGCTCCGGGATCGGCTGTGGTCAAGGTGGGTGGCTCCCGCGTCGCGCTGTCCAGAGATATTGCCGAATCGGTTCTAGTGCGAGTAAGATAGTCTGGCTATGGACACAACCCCAAAATGCTGCATCATTGTCTACGGCTGCGCCAAGAACCAGGTTGACGCGGAAGAGATGGCCGAGCGGCTTCGCGAAGCCGGGTACTATCTCACGCCCGACGCTACGTCGGCAGACGTCGTTGTGGTTCACACCTGCGGGTTCATTGAGGACGCCAAGAAAGAGTCCATCGAAGGAATCCTGTCGGCGTGCGAGCTGGTCAAGGAAGCCGGAGGACAAGCGCCCGTGGTGGTAACCGGATGCCTTTCCCAGCGTTACCCTCAGGACCTCTTGAAGGAGATCCCGGAGATAGCGGGTGTAGCAGGTACCGGCGCCCCGAGGGACATCGTCGAGATCGTCAAGGCAGCGCTGGAAGGCAAGAAGGTCAACCTTGTGGGGGAACCGGGTAGAGGCGCACCCGGTGGTCTGGGCAAGCGCCAGCTGCTGTCGCCCGGACAGACCTGGGCGTATCTTCGTGTGAGCGAAGGGTGCAGGCATCACTGCACGTACTGCGCCATACCAAGCATGCGGGGAAGCCTCCAGTCGAGACCCATCGAGGACGTTGTCGCCGAAGCCCGCTCTCTTGTAGGCGCCGGAGTCCGGGAGGTTAACCTCATAGCCCAGGACCTCGCCGACTACGGGAGCGACTGGGGTGGAGGCCGGCAGTTGCCCGCTTTGGTGCGGGAACTGGTCAAGATACCGGACCTTGCGTGGGTGCGGCTACTGTATCTTCGCCCCGATGGAGTAACGCCTGAACTGGCCGACGCGATGGCCCACTACAAGGTCGCGCCCTACGTCGATCTGCCGGCGGAGCACGGGTCAGGCAAGATACTGAGGCTGATGGGGAGGCCGGGACCGGATCAGATCGTGAAAGCGGTTGAGACGCTGCGGACGGCGGTCCCACGCCTGTTTGTCCGTACCACCATCATCACAGGGTTCCCCGGCGAGACTGAGAAGGACCTTGAGCAGGTAAAAGACCTGCTGTCAGCCATAGGCGCCCACCGTGTGGGCGTGTTCCCATACTCCAGAGAGGAAGGCACACCCGCCTACAACCTGCCGGATCCGGTCCCCACGGCCGTCGCAAGGGAGAGGGCGGAGGCGATCCGCCGGTACGGGCTGGAGCTTGCCCGGGTGAATAGCAAGTCACTTGTCGGCAGCGAGATCCCCGTTATCCTTGTGAAGCCTTCGGTTAGGCCCGGATACTACGTCGCCAGGGGACCGCACCAGGCCCCTGAGGTAGACGGCCGTACCTACATCCGCTACCGGGATACCGGGCTGCCGGGAGCCGGAACCTTCTTTGACGTCCGCGTCCACAGGGCCGGCGTCCTCGACCTGTACGCCTACCCGGAGGAGAAGCCGGAGCCCTCGTAAACAGGCCTGTAACAGGCAATATCCCCACCTATTACCTTCGAAGTCCAGGCAGAGTGTTGGTATAATTATGTCAACTTCGTCTTGGAGTATCCTGCTCCAGGCGCTGTTCATCTTGGGCCCGAAAATGTGCCGGGCTCTATGTTGGGAGTCATGAGAATGCCTAGGAAAGGTTTCAGGTGGGAACTAATCGCCCTGTCGGCGGTCCTCACGCTGGCCGTCCTTAGCCTTGCTTATTACTCGTACGAAAGCATGGGCGTGAAGAAGCCGCTGGAAAGAGCGCTGCTTGCAGACCCGGATGTGAGCGACGTCCGCATCAGCGAGGAAGGGGGACGGGAGGTCATCGAGCTGACGCTTTCGAGAGTGTCGGACCTCTCCGCCGCCTACACGCGGCTTCATACTCTGGTGACCGGCAAAGCGGCCCAAGGCGCTTTCGCGCTCAAGATAAGAGACCAGCGCGACGAGACCCTTCAGGAGATCTACGACACCATCCATTACTACCTCGAGGAAGCCTCGGTCAGAGGCAACTTCGGGGCCATGATAGAGGCATGCGAGCCAATCCTGGACGCTTCAGGAGCGACCGGCTACAAGATCACGGTCGGCCGGGAACGGATGTATGTCCAGATCGAGTTGGGAGACCGGTACCTGTACCAGGTGCTGGACAACCGGACCATCGACTACGCGGGAGGAGGCGCTACCCGGTGAAAAAGGAAATGCTGATCGGAGTAGGAGTGGGCGTGGCGGCATTCCTCACATACCTTGGCGCGAACCTTCTGCCGTATCTCTTGCTGGCGTTCCTGGGATACTTCCTGTTTATGTCCCGCGGCCAACTCGGAGAGATGGGAAAGAGGCGGGTGGGCGCGGTAGTGGCCCAGCGCCCAGAGATAACCTTTGGAGATGTGGGCGGACAAGCTGTCGCGAAGCGGGAGCTCATGGAGGCCCTGCAGTTCCTCAAGAGCTACGACCGGGCAAAGAAGCTGGGCATCCGGCCCCTCAAGGGCATACTGCTCTCCGGTCCGCCGGGGACAGGGAAGACCCTACTGGCCAAAGCCGCAGCCAACTACACCGACTCTGCCTTCATATCCGCGTCCGGCTCGGAGTTCATCGAGGTTTACGCCGGCCTGGGCGCCCAGAGAGTGCGAGAACTCTTCGAAAGGGCAAGGAAGCTGGCCAGGGAACAGAAGAAGTCAGGGGCTATCATTTTCATCGATGAGATCGAGGTCCTGGCGGGAAGGCGGGGCGCACAGGTGGGGCACCTCGAGTACGACCAGACCCTGAACCAGCTCCTGGTCGAGATGGACGGCCTCCGGTTTGACGACGATGTGCGCATCCTGGTGGTCGGGGCTACCAACCGCCCTGACCTGCTGGACAGCGCCATACAGAGGCCGGGACGCTTCGACAGGCAGGTCAAGGTCGATCTGCCGGACAAGGACGGGCGCATGGAGATCCTCAAACTCCACCTACGGAACAAGCCCCTGGCTCCCGGGGTGGAGATGGACCAGCTGGCGCAGGAGACCTTCGGGCTGTCAGGCGCTCACCTGGAGAGCCTCTGTAACGAGGCAGCCATCCATGCCCTCAGGAGGGGCGCCGAGCACATCGACCGGGACGACCTGGAAGAAGCCCTGGATAAGGTCCTAATGGGCGAGAAGCTGGAGCGCAGGCCGTCAAAGGACGAAGTCCACAGGATCGCCGTGCACGAGGCCGGACACGCCATCGTGACGGAAACCCTGAGGCCCGGGACTGTCGCCCAGGTGACGGTATCGCCGCGGGGAAACGCCCTGGGATTTGTGAGACACAACCCTAAGGACGATATGTACGTGTACCCGAGAGAAGTGCTGGAGGACGAGATATCGGTCCTGGTTGCGGGGGCGCTCGCGGAGGATCTGGTCTTGGGTTCTCGCAGCACCGGAGCCTCAAACGACTTTGAGAGGGCTCTGGACCTGGCCAAACGCATTGTGTCCTACGGGATGTCGCCTTTGGGAGTCGTCGACCGGGATACCGCCAGTCCAGACGCGCTTGCCAAGGCAACCAGGGAGATCCTTGAAGCGTGCCAGAAGAAGACGGCCGGGATCCTGAGAAAGAACAGGCAGGCGCTCGGCGACGTGGCCGGCGCTCTGGTCGAGAAGGAGTCCATGTCGGGCGGCGACCTACGCAGGCTGCTGGCGGCAAGCGGCCTCGACTGGAAGTGGCGCAAACTACCCGCATACAGAGGAAAAGTGAGCGGCAGGCTAGAATCCTCGGCGCGAAGCTAGAATCGCGGAGGTGGGAGCTTGCACGCGGAGGTCCTTTCGGTCGGGACCGAACTCCTCTTGGGTGAGATCACCGACACCAACGCTCAGGAAATATCCGCCCGCCTGAAAGAAGCGGGCATCGATGTATACAGAAGAGTTACCGTTGGAGATAACCTGGCGCGCCTTACGGCTTCTTTCAGCGAAGCCCTGGGGCGCGCCGATGTCGTCATAGCCACAGGCGGCCTCGGGCCAACCGATGACGACGTGACGGCGGAGGCCCTGGCGGCGGCCATGGGCCGAAAGCTTGTGTTCGACGAGACCGCATGGGAGTGGACCTTGAGCTGGTTCGAGCGCCGCGGCAGGACTCCCACCGAGTCCGATAGGAAGCAGGCCATGATCGTGGAAGGCGGAGTAGCCCTGCGCAACCATAACGGGACGGCTCCCGGCCAAGCTGTCATAGCCGGCGGCAAGGTTGCCGCGATCCTACCGGGACCGCCTCGCGAGATGATCCCAATGCTTGAGGAAGAGGTCCTTCCGCTGATAACCAGTCACTTCCCGCACCTCCAACCGCTTTATTGCCGTGACCTGAAACTTGTTGGGATCGGCGAGTCCAAGGTAGGGGAGACAGTGCGGGACCTTATGCAGTGCTCCAACCCCACGCTGGCGCCCTACGCCGGGTCCGGTGAAGTCAGGCTGAGGATAGCGGCCAAGTCCCAGTCCCCGAAGGAAGCAATGGCTATGCTGGATAGGGTGGAGGCCGAAGTCCGGTCCCGCCTTCATGACTACGTCTACGGTACCGGCAATGCCACTCTCGAATCGGCATGCGGCGAGATTCTGGCTAAGAAGGGCCTCACTCTGGCCATTGCCGAGTCCGTTACAGGAGGCCTCATCGCCCACCGAGTGACCCTTGTGCCGGGCAGCTCCCGCTACTTCAAGATGGGCGTCGTAGCATACGATCCGGCGATAAAGACGACCTGCCTCGGCGTCTCAGGCGACGCGGTCCGCAAGAACGACGCGGTAAGCCCCGATGTCGTCCGGGAGATGGCTCTGGGGGTCAAGGCGCTGGCCGGAGCAAAGATCGGCCTCGCCACCACAGGGTTCGCGGGCCCCGACGGCGGCACGCCCGAAGAGCCTTTGGGCACGGTCTACACGGCTGTGGCGAGCCCGGACGGCGTGGTTCTGGACCGCCAGGTCTACGGCGGAAGCCGGGCCATAGTGAAGCAAAACGCGGCACAGAGAGCCCTCTACATGCTCTGGACCACCGTGAGGGGACTGCGTTGAGCGCGGGGACCACAGGGCAGGTCTTCCGCTGCTTCGTTGCCGTGCCCCTGCCCACCGAAGCCAAAGAGTTCCTGGCAGCGTTCGTGAACCGGGCTAAGCCTGCTTTCCCCGGATACAGGTTCGGGGCCGCCCAAAACCTGCACATCACCCTCCAGTTCCTAGGGGACGTGGAACGGGCTAAGATCCCTTCCCTGACAAACACCCTGGTCGATGCCGCAGCAAGTGTCCCACCTTTCCGGATGGGTCTAGGCGAAGCAGGTTCGTTCCCGGGGCGCGGGACTCCCAGGATACTTCATGTCACGATAGGGCACGGACGGCAGGAACTGGCCAACCTGGCGGCCAAAGTGCAAGGAGCGCTCATGGACGCGGGGTACCGGCCCGACAAGCCCTTCGCCGCCCACATCACGCTGGGTAGGGCAAGGGACAGGCAGGCCAGGACCTCGGAAGATGTGGCAGCCGGTTGGCGGGAGACTTACTCCGCTTACGTTCATGGGAGATGCGGCCCGGCGCAGTGGGATGTAACAAGCGTGCTGCTCATGGAAAGCGTGTTGACCCCGGGAGGACCTATCTACACGGCAAGAGGAACTGCGTACCTGGGCAGCGGTCGGTAATCATGCCGGCGTCGTGCGGTCAGGAGAGGCGTTGTCAAGGCGGAAAGAGCCGCCTATCAGGGAAACTTCTTCGATTGTGAGTTACTAAGGCCAATGGTATACTTTCTGAGGAAGGTACTGCCAGGGGACGTGGCGACTCTTGGGAGGTTTTGTGATGCTCGAAAAAGACAAAGCGCTCGAGCTTGCAGTCGCACAAATAGAGAAACAGTTCGGCAAAGGCTCGATCATGCGGTGGGGAGAAGCAGCCGCCAAGATGACAACGGACGTTATCCCCACAGGCGCCCTGGCACTTGATATCGCGCTCGGGGCGGGCGGAGTCCCGCGGGGCAGGATCATTGAGATCTACGGTCCTGAAGGTTCGGGAAAGACAACCGTGGCTCTCCACATAATAGCGGAGGCCCAGAGGGCGGGCGGCATTTCGGCCTACGTGGATGCCGAGCACGCTCTGGACCCCGTCTACGCGAGAAGGATTGGCGTCGATGTCGACAATCTCCTGATATCGCAGCCGGATACGGGAGAGCAGGCGCTCGAGATAGTTGACGCCCTGGTCAGGTCCGGGGCTGTTGAGTGCATTGTGGTCGACTCGGTTGCCGCCCTTGCGCCGAGAGCCGAGCTTGAAGGAGAGATGGGTGACGCCCACGTCGGCCTTCAGGCACGTCTCATGTCGCAAGCGCTCCGGAAACTCACCGCCGTCATATCGAAGTCGAAGTCAACGGCGATCTTCATCAACCAGCTCAGGGAGAAAGTCGGGGTCATGTTCGGCAACCCTGAGGTCACGCCGGGCGGAAGGGCGCTGAAGTTCTACGCGTCGGTCAGGCTCGATGTGAGGAAGATCGACAACATCAAACAAGGGCAAGAATCCATTGGCGCGCGCACGAGGGTGAGGGTCGTCAAGAACAAGTTGGCGCCCCCTTTCAAGCAGGCTGAGTTCGACATCATCTATGGCGAGGGCATTTCCAAGGAAGGCTCTCTCCTGGATGTCGGTGTCGCCAACAACGTCATCACCCGTACTGGCACTTGGTACGGGTTCGCCGAAACAAGGCTCGGTCAAGGCAAGGAGGCCGCGCGAGCCTATCTCAAAGAACACCCGGAGCTTCGCGACGAGATCGAGAAGAAGATCCGGGAGTACCTGCAGTCGGGGGCAGTGAAGGTTGAAAGTGCCGCCGACCAGGCAGACTCTGAAGCCTAAGAATGGGTCAAAGCAGCGGAGAGAAGCGTCCCATGGACTACGCTCTCCGGGTTCTTAGCCGCAGGCGCGTTTCCAGCGGCAAGATGAAAGACCTGTTGGCCCGCAAAGGATTCGAAGAGTCAGAGTCAGAAGAGTGCATTGCGAAGCTGACTCAATGGGGCTATCTGGATGACCGGGGGTACGCCAAGGATGTGCTCGAAGCCGTAAAGGCGCCGTGTCCGGTCGGACGACGGCGGGCGCTCTACGAGCTCCGCAAGCGAATGGTCGATGAAGACCTGGCGCGAAGCGTCGCGGCTGAGGCGTATGAAGGCACATCTGAAGAGGACCTGGCCAGAGAAGCCGTCCGGAAATACATGGACGGGAAAGACCCGGTCCCTTTGACAGACAAAGAACGAGCAAGACTAGCCCGGTGGCTCGGACGGCGCGGTTTTGGCTACGAAGCTATCCGCTCCGCTCTCCGGGACGCCGGCCAGGGAGACCCGGAATAGCGCAGGGGCTCCCCCTGGTTGACTGATGTACGATCGAAGACCATACGCGAGATGACATACATGAGTGTGAACTTGGGATCCGGAACAGTTGCCTTGCGGCGGCCGCGGGAAGACCTCGCGGCATACCCGTGTTTCGTATGATAGCGCTCTGACATATCACACTCACCGCATACGGTAGGTCTTCCAGCCAGGTAGAACCGGGCGCTGCCCGGTTTTTGCGTTTTCTTCGGAGGAGGTGACCTTGATGGAGTGGGCGATTGGAGCAGCCGCGCTGATCGTCGGGCTTGTTGCGGGCTACCTTGTCAGGCGGGCCGTGGGCGAAGCCAAGATCAAGTCGGCTGAAGCAGAAGCCAAGCGTATCCTCGACGAAGCTCACAAGTCCGGGGAGGCCCGGAAGAGAGAGCTGCTGGTCGAGGCGAGAGACGAGACACAGAGGCTAAGGGAAGAACTGGAGAAGGAAATCCGGGAGAGACGCCAGGAAGTTCAACGCACGGAGCGGCGCCTCATCAACAAAGAGGAGTCCCTGGATAGGCGGCAGGAATCCCTGTCCCAGAGGGAAGAGAACCTGGCCAAACAGGAGAGAAGCCTGGTAGAGAGGACCAAGGCTCTTGATACGCTGCACGAGGACGCGATAAAGGAGCTTGAGAGGATCTCGGGACTATCAAGGGATGAGGCCAAGGAGCGGATTATCTCAGAGGTCAGCGAGGCCCTAAAGGACGAGACTGCCAGGCTCATCAGGGATTCGGAGGCGGCAGCTCGCGAAGAGGCGGAGTCGAGGGCGCGGAGCGTCATCAGCCTCGCCATACAGAAGTGCGCCGCGGATCACGTGGCGGAGAACACCGTGTCGGTTGTGGAACTCCCCAACGACGAGATGAAGGGCCGCATCATTGGCCGCGAGGGCCGCAACATCCGAGCCCTTGAGACCTTGACCGGCATCGACCTCATCATCGACGATACCCCGGAGGCGGTCATCCTTTCCGGTTTCGATCCCGTACGGCGCGAGGTAGCCAGGTTGGCGCTGGAGCGGCTGGTTTCTGACGGCCGCATCCACCCGGCACGCATAGAAGAAATGGTCGAGAAGGCGCAGAAGGACGTAGACAACCTCATCAAACAGGAGGGCGAACAGGCCGCCCTTAACCTATCGGTTCACGGCCTGCATCCCGAAGTGGTGAAGCTCCTGGGACGGCTCAAGTTCCGGACCAGCTACGGCCAGAACGTGCTCAAGCACTCGATCGAGGTCGCGCACCTGGCAGCGTCGATGGCGGCCGAGCTGGGCGCAGATGTAGCGATTGCCCGGCGCGCCGGCCTCCTGCACGACATCGGCAAGGCTGTCGACCACGAAGTAGAAGGGTCCCACGTCGAGATCGGAGTCAACCTCCTCCGGCGATACAGGGAGTCCGGCGACGTCATAAGGGGCATGGAAGCCCACCACGGAGACGTGGAAGCCAAGACGGTGGAAGCGTTCCTGGTAGCCGCAGCCGACGCGATTTCGGCCGCGCGGCCCGGAGCCCGCAGGGAGACCCTGGAGATGTACCTGAAGAGGCTCGAGAAACTCGAGGAGATCGCCAACTCTTTCGAGGGCGTCGACAAGTCCTACGCCATACAGGCAGGACGCGAGATCCGCATCATGGTCAAGCCGGAGAAGATCGACGACCTGGGCGCGGTGCGACTCGCCAGGGACATCGTAAAGAAGATCGAGAAAGATATAGAATACCCTGGGCAAGTTAAGGTGACCGTCATTAGGGAAACCAGGGCGGTGGGATACGCCAAGTAGCGAGGAGGATACCGGTGCCCAGAAGAACGCTCGCGAAGGTAGAGGGCAGAACCGGCAAGAAGCGGCCGTCAAACCACGATGTTGAGGTCCTGGCCACCTTGCTGGTTGCGTACCCTCAGGTGTCCCGGGTCACGTTTGACCCCGAAAGCAAGGCGCTGGGGCTTGTGTTCCTGTGCCAGGGACCGCTCGGACCCAAGCGGAGGAACGAGATCTCACAACTCTACTCCGACGCCGTGCAGGTATTTCTTCGCCTCACAAGGCGAAGCGCGACCGTGGTGAGGACCTCATGGGAGAAGATGGGCGGCTTCTACTGCTTCCAGGTAGAGCGAGACGTTGCGTCCATCTCCTCCGAGGAACTGAACCTTACCGCCGACCTCATATCGGATAAGGCAAGACTGGTAGTGCAGCAGGAAGAAGTCGAGATGTCCGACGGCAGGGAGGACTTCGCCTGGTCGGCCAGGCTTTTCCTTCAGGAAATGCTGGAGCAGGTGAAAGACCTCCGGAGCAAGCGCAAACTAGTTGCCCTGAGAGAGGGCGAGAAGGTCCTGGTGTTCGACAAGTGACCAACGTACTCTTCATAGGTGACGTCTTCGGGTCCCCGGGCAGGAGCTTCCTTGCGAAGCACCTGCCTTCACTGCGGGCGAAGTACGATGCAGACTTCGTGATCGTAAACGGTGAGAACGCCGCGGGAGGAAACGGGCTCACGCCTGAAGTGGCAGAGGAGCTGTTCTCCTGCGGCGTTGATGTGCTTTCCTCGGGAAACCACATTTGGGACAAGAAAGAGATATACCCGGTCCTGGACAGTGACCGGCGCATCCTGCGCCCCATAAACTACCCTCCAGGCGTGCCTGGGAGAGGGTGGGGCATCTACAACACCCGGGGAGGCCAGTCCATAGCTGTCGTAAGCGCCTGCGGCCGCGTGTACTCTCCCGCTACCCTTGATTGTCCGTTTAGGGCGCTGGAGTCCGAGGTCGGTCGCATCCGGCTCACGACCCCGGTCATCATCGTTGACTTCCACGCCGAGGCCACCTCAGAGAAGATAGCCATCGGCTACTTCCTGGACGGCAAGGTAAGCGCGGTATTTGGGACCCACACGCACGTGCAGACCGCCGACGACACGATATTGCCGGGCGGGACCGCGTACATAACCGACGCGGGTATGACGGGGAGCGTCGAGGGCGTGATCGGAGTATCCAAAGACGTGATCCTCAAACACTTCCTCACCCAGCTCCCGGTCCGCCACGAGCCGGCCAAGGGCCGCAATCAACTGTGCGGAGTCTTCTGTTCGATCGATACCGCGGGACTAGCCCGCAGCGTGGAGCGTATAAGGATAGTGGAGTAGGACTTTGGGCCGCTGTTTTCAGAGTCCGTACAATTATCTTGTCAAACCCCCATTTACGGAATAAAATGAATCCAGCAACTGGCAATTCTTAGAAGGATCTTGATCTTTTTGTAGCATAGGAGCCGATACATGGAGGGGAACACATTGGGCCTAAGCAACGTAGAACGTCGGGAACTGCTACCCGTAGAAGTGCTCAAGGTTTCATCCAGGAGTAATCCAAACGCAGTTGCCGGCGCCCTCGCAGGCGTCATACGCGAGAGGGGCTACGCAGAGATCCAGGGCATCGGAGCTGGCGCTGTCAACCAGGCTATCAAGGCCGTAGCCATAGCCCGGGGTTTCGTCGCGCCTTCCGGCATCGATTTGGTCTGTGTGCCGGCCTTCACCGACATCTTCATAGAGGGCCAGGAGCGCACCGCGATCAAACTCATCGTTGGACCGAGGAACTAGCGGCTGGTGTGACCTACATACTCACACGACCGGCTCGGACGGAACTCTAAGTCCGGCCGGTCTCGTTCAGTATGCCCGCGAGAAGGGACTGCGTGCGATCGCCATATGCGATCACGACACCGTGTCAGGTGTGCGCTCGCTTTACCAAGTTCCCGCCGGTGAAGACCCGGAGGTCCTGACGCCCCTTCTTCTGGACGGAGTCGAGGTAGTCCCCGGAGTCGAGATGAACTGTTACCTGGACGGCCACGAGATACACATCCTCGGATACTACGTTCCCTTCGGTAAGGGACCCTTCGAGGCTCTCCTCCAGAAGATGCAGGTCAGCCGGGAAAACCGGGTGCTTCAGACAGTGTCTTTGCTTGCGAGCATGGATCTTCCCGTCGAAGTCTCGCGCGTGATGGAGCTGTCCACGGGCGATTCGGTGGGACGCCCTCATGTGGCCCAAGCGATGGTGGAGAGGGGCTACGTCGCATCAGTTAAGGAAGCCTTTGAGAAGTACCTGGGCTTGGGAAAGCCTGCGTACGTCGAGAGGTATCATCTCAGCCCGGAAGAAGCCGTAGAGGCCATATCCTCAGCCGGCGGCGTGGCCGTATGGGCCCACCCCGGCACGTCCAACTGCCTCCACCTCTTGCCCAACCTTGTTAGAAAGGGACTCCAGGGTATCGAGGCGTTCCACCCCGAGCATGACAGCAAAATGACCGACAAATGCCTGGACCTGGCTTCCCGCTACGGTCTTGCAGTGACGGGAGGTTCCGATTTCCACGGACCCGGCTCCGGCGAAGGAGGAGATCTAGGAGGCACCGTTGTAGGCTATGACGTGGTCAAGGTCCTCCGAAAACTTGCTCTCACCAAGAGGTGAACACGTTGTTTGGACGCTCATCCGCGCTCGCGGTTCTTAGCGCAGCAGCGAAGGCATCCCCCGCCCAGGAAACCGAGCTCCGGCTTCTCGGTCGTTCATCCTACCTCACCCGCTACTCCGACAACTACATCCACCAGAACGTCGGGGAGAACGACGTAAGCGTCGCCATCAGGGCAATAAGCAGCGGACAAGTCGGCACGTCCTCGGTCAACCAGGTGGATGCCGAAAGCTTAGGCCGGGCCGTGGAGGAAGCCCACCGGCTATCCCGTCTTGCTCCCGTTACGCCTGGTTTCCCTGGCTTGCCGGAGCCCCAGGACCTGCCCGAGGCGCCCGGGGGTTTCTTCGATTCCACCGCATCGTGTCCACCTGACCTCCGCGCGGCGTACGTCGAACGAGTCATCGCGATGGCGAAGGAGAGAGGGGTAACGGTCGCGGGATCGCTGTCGACCCAGACCAACGAAATGTGCGTGGTCAACTCCCGGGGAGTGCAGGCCTATTTCGCTCAGACGCTGGCGTCACTAACATGCGTGGCCATGGGACCCGACTCTTCGGGTTACGCCGAGGCTTCGTCGCCCGACATAGCCCAAGTGGACCCGTCTCTGGTAGCTGAGCGGGCCATCCGCAAGTGCCTCCTGTCACGCGACCCCGTAGCGATTCCGCCTGCAGAGTACGTGGTCATCCTGGAGCCTGCCGCTGTAGCAGGAATGCTCATGTACCTCGCCTTCATGGGCCTCACGGCGGAAGCGTACCAGGAGGGAAGAAGCTTCATGTCGGGGCGCATCGGGCAGAAGGTCACAGGTGAGAACATCAATATCTGGGACGACGGGCTGGATCCCGACGGTCTGCCTGTGCCGTTTGACTTTGAGGGGGTCCCGAAACGCAAAGTCATGCTACTTGACCGGGGAGTTGCCGCAGGCGTGGTCTACGGCTCTCTCGCGGCGGCAAGAGAGGGGAAGGAATCCACCGGTCATGCCGTGTTCCACGAGATGTTCACCGGCTCAATGCCCACGAACATCTTCATGGCCGGCGGCGACTCCAGCGTGGAAGAGATGATCGCCGGGACCAAGAAGGGTATCCTGGTAACCCGGCTTAACTACATAAACCCCGTCCACCCAACCAAGACGATCATCACCGGTACAACCCGCGACGGCACGTTCTTGATCGAGGATGGACGCGTAACCCGCGGCGTGAAGAACCTCCGGTTCACCGAAAGCATCCTGGGAGCCTTCTCCCGCGTTGAGGCGCTCTCCGCGCAAAGGGAGAGGCAGTGCGGTCTCTTCTCAGTGGTCTGCCCGGCGATTAAGGTGAACGGCTTCACCTTTACCAGCTAGCCGCAACGAGATTGATATTCCAGGTCGCCAGCGGCTCGCCCCTCGCGAATCTCCGGCGCGTTCGCTGCGCGGCGCGCTAGTAAGCTTCGCTTAGGGCTGGAGCCACTGGCGACCGCGTACATTTGCTCATCACGCAGCGGCTCGCCCCTCGCGAATCTCCGGCGCGTTCGCTGCGCGGCGCGCTAGTAAGCTTCGCTTAGGGCTGGAGCCACTGGCGACCATGTGCATTTCCTCATCGCGCAGCGGTACGCCGCTGGCAGCGATGGGGTCTTACTCGGGCAGGATCTCTTCCTCATCGGGGTCGGGGATCTCGTCGTTGTAGCGTTTGGGATCCGGGGCAAGGCCGCCGCTCAGTGGGAGTTTCTTCTTTGCGGGCGGGCTCTTGGACTTGCGCGGAAACCGGAACGGACGGGTGTCCCTCTCTTCAGGGTCGCCCTCCAGGTAGCTAAGATGCCTCATAAACCCCTTGCCTTGGCTTGGCATCGAAACCGCTCCCTCAGGATAGACAAGGGGGCGGGCCGGTACAGGCCCCGCCCCCAGACATACTACCTAACTTGAGACCGGTGACTTGAAAGACGCTTCCTACTTTATCTTTATCTTCACGTCCAGGGCCGATAGACCCTTCGGGTACGCGAACACCGGGTTGATATCGAGCTCGGCGATCTCCGGGAAGTCTCTGCAGAGCTGGCCCACGCGGCCAATGGCTTCCTCGAGGGCCGGGATGTCGTCAGGCGCAGCGCCCCTGAATCCCTTGAGGATGGTGTAGGCCTTGGTCTCGGTAATCATCTCTGAGACTTCGTTCTTGGAGAGGCCCTTGGCCAGCCTGAAGGAAGCGTCCTTCAGGAGGTTTACGAGGACGCCGCCGGAGCCGAACGCGATCATCGGGCCGAAGGTGGGATCCTTGGCCATTCCGATGATGAGCTCGTCGCCCTTGGGCATCATCTTCTGGACCTCGACGCCGTAGATCTTGGCATCGGGGACAGCCTTCTTGGAGTTCTCCATGATGGAGGTGAACGCGGCCGACACTTCGTCCTTCGACTTGAGGCCGACCTTTACTCCGCCGACGTCGGTCTTGTGCATGATGTCGGGCGAAGCTATCTTCATGACCACGGGGTATCCCATTTCCTCAGCGAGCTTGACCGCTTCGGCCGCGTCATGGGCGAGCTTGGAGGGAGCAGCGGGGATCTTGTAGGCTTCCGCCACTGCAGCCGCTTCGGGAGACAGCAGGAGGTCGCGTCCGTCGGCGCGGACCTGCTTGAAGATCTCGGCCACTTTAGCCTTGTCCACGTCATTGAAGTCCCACTGCTTGCTCTGGGCGACTTCCTTCTTCAGCTCACCGTACCGGATCATGCCGCGCAGAGTCTCGATGGCGGGCTCCGGGAACGGGTAGGTCGGGATTCCCTGGTCGTTCAGGTACTTAACGCCTTCGTCAACCTTAAAGCCGCCGATGAACGAGGCAACAATGGCCTTATCGGGATGAGCCTTAGCGGCGGCGGCGGTGACTTCCGCGGCTTCCTTGATGTCGAGAACCGCGGTGGGGGAGAGCAACACAACAGCCGCGTCAACCTGAGGATCTTTCAGGGCGGTGTCCAGGGCGATCTTGTAGCGATCGGCATGGGCGTCGCCAACCACGTCGATCGGGTTGTGGATGTTGGCGGTGGGCGGCAGCTTCTCCCTCAGTTCAGCCAGCGTAGCGTCGGTGAAATGCGCCATATTGAGCCCGTTGGTCTCGACAGCGTCCGAAGCTACAATGCCGGGTCCGCCGGAGTTGGTGACCACGACGGTGTTCTTGCTCTTGGGAATAGGCTGGGTGGTGAACGCGATAGCCAGGTCGAACAGCTCCGACATGGTCCGGGCCCTGATGACGCCCGCATGGCGCAGGGCCGCGTCGTACGCGGTGTTGGAGCCGGCGAGAGCCCCGGTGTGGGAAGAAGCAGCCTTGGCTCCTGCCGCGGTGATACCTGACTTAAGTACGATGACGGGGACGCGCTGCGTCGCCTTGCGGGCGGCTTCGATGAACCTGTCGCCGTCAACGACGTCTTCCAGATACAAGCACACAACCTTGGTGTTGGGGTCGCTCGCTGCGGCCTCAAGGAAGTCGGCCTCGTTCAGGTCAGCCTTGTTGCCGACGCTGATGAACTGGGAGAAGCCAAGGCCGCGCTTAAGGCTCCAGTCGAGGATCGCCACCAGGAGAGCGCCGCTCTGGGATATGAAAGCGATGTCGCCCTTAAGGGCGAAGTCTCCAGCGAACGTCGCGTTGATCGGGGTGTGGGTATCCATCACGCCCAGGTTGTTGGGGCCGGTTACGCGCATGTTGTACTTGCGCGCGATTGCCACGAGGTTGTTCTCCAGCTCGCGACCCTCGGGACCGATCTCCTTGAACCCGGCCGTGATCACGATAAGGTGCTTCACTCCGGCCTTCCCGCACTCCTCGGCTACCGCAAGAGAGGCCGCGGCGGGGACGCAGAAAACAGCGACGTCGATGGGCTTGCCAACAGCGAGGATCGAGGGGTAAGCCTTGTAACCAGCTACCTCTGACTCCTTGGGGTTAATGGGGTAGACTTCACCTTTGTAGCCGCTGGACTTGATGTTCTCTATCACAGCGTATCCGATCTTGCCTGGGGTCTTTGAAGCTCCGATTACTGCTACCGACTTGGGCTTGATTAGGGCACTCAGGTCACTCATGTGGTGCTTGCACCTTCCTCTAGTTGATTACCGCGGGAAACCAAACCACCATGGGCAAGTCTATCACAACTTAGTTTTTGAGGTAAACCTGGGCACAAGAGAGGAAAAGATGGGTCTGTTCAGAATATGACAGATAATGGTATTCATGGGAGTGACCGCCATGGATTTGCTCTGGGCAGATGTGGGAGAGACCTTGGGCATGAGTGTCCCGGAAATGAGGGCTGTGAGGAATAGGTTCGGAGAACTCCTTGGCCTCGCGGGAGGAAACCGCATCCCCGAGGAGCTGGTGCCTGTCATCGCCCTTATTCACCGGCTCCGCCAACGGGGCATGCCGGACAACGACATAGAGCGGGAGCTGAGGGAGTCGCAGGTCGCCGGTTCATGGCCTGAAGCCGTCCTTGCCCGTATGCAGATGGCGGCTACGGCGCCGGTGGCGAGAGAGGCGCACGAGCAAGTGGAGGAGCAAAGCCTGCCGCAGAGCCCTCCTGCTCTTTACCTTGTGAAGCCCTCCGCGACCGATACAACCGAGGCGACAGCCCGGGAGCTGGTCACTGACCTTCGCAGAGAGATTTGCACTCACACGGTAGAAGAGAGGGCGGTGCTGCACAGGATGAACCAACTGCTGCAGACCTTGATCCTCGAGGTGAGGGACCTCCGGTACGCGTTCCTCCTGGCGTCGTCACGCAAAGACAGGAAGAAGGGCCTCAAGAACGTAAGCAGGTTATTACGATAGGGATTGCTGAGTCTGGCCTGAGCGCGCCCGCTGCATCGCCCAGACCTGCCTCAGCACGCTCCGCATATGGTTCCGGAACGCCGGTATCTTCGTCGTCAGGTCGCTGACAAGCGCCTTCATCTCCTGACGCCTTGTCGTGCCGGCCACGGGACACCGCGTCTTGATGACAGGCAGCCCCAGCCTCTGCGACACCCTGACGATCTCCTTCTCAGGGATGTACACGAGGGGTCTTATGGACGTCACATCCCTGCGGGACAGGTACGTGACAGGGTCGAAGCACCTGAGGCTGGACTGGTAGAACATATTGAGGAACAGCGTCTCTATCGCGTCGTCCAGGTGGTGTGCAAGCGCCAACCGGCGGATACCCATCTCGTCGGCGGTCTTGTACAGAACTCCACGGCGCAGGTTAGCGCAGAGCGAGCAGGCGCTTTCCTTTGGATGCGCCTCGATGATGCTGTTTATCTTGGTCCTCACGACGCGATAGGGAATGCCAAGCCCCTCCTCCAGGAAGACGCGGACCGTCTCCAGCTCGGCATCGGTAAACCCAGACTCCCCGCCGGGGTCAATGGTGAGCCCAACCAGACTGTACTTGACCGGCGACCGGTTGCGCATTTCGTTCAGCAAATAGGCCATCATCAGGCTGTCCTTGCCCCCGGAAATTCCCAGGAGGATCGGCTCGGCCTTATCTATCATGTGGAAGTCAGACAGGGCTCTTCCCAACAGGGGATACAGCCCTCGTGCCGGGTCCTGGTTCACGCGTTCCGTCATCCCTTCAAGGCTCCGCCCGAGAGCGGCAGCGCCGAATCATTCTCTTGGCAAGTCACCATGCTATCATGGTAGTGCCGTGCCTGCGAGACCGTCCAATCCCAAGGGGGCAAGGCTGTGAAGCGCGAAATGAAAAGCATGGTCTATCTCGATAATTCATCAACAACCCAGCCCGATCCTTCGGTTGTCGAAGCCATGGTCAGAGTGCTTACCGAGGAGTACGGAAACCCCTCATCGCTCCACCGGCTCGGGTCCAAGGCAGAGG
This sequence comes from uncultured Eubacteriales bacterium, assembly GCA_964602455.1. Lineage (GTDB taxonomy): Bacteria > Bacillota > Sulfobacillia > Fermentithermobacillales > Fermentithermobacillaceae > JBBDIP01. The sequence goes on from CAZRRG010000008.1 coordinate 22,846, forward strand.
AACTGGTATCGGGCGCTCGGGAGAGCGTGGCCGACCTCCTCGGTTGCAGGGGGGAAGAGGTCTACTTCACGTCCGGAGGTACCGAGGCAAACAACTGGGCCATTGTCGGATCCGTAACCGCAAGAGGGCCTGGCTGCCATGTTGTATCGACGACTGTGGAGCACCCATCGGTTGCGGCCACCTTGGAGCACCTATCCAAGTCAGGTTACGATATCACGCTGGTGCCGGTAGATAGTGGGGGGGGAGTCGACGCTGACGAAGTGCTATCCGCCGTGACCCCGAAGACCGCTCTGGTATCAGTGATGATGGTACAGAACGAGATCGGGACCATTGAGCCCGTGAAGGAGATCGGCCGCGGCCTTTCCTCGATGAGAGGGAGAAGACCCCGCTTCCACGTCGACGCGACCCAGGGGTTTGCCCGCCTGCCTATAGACGCGGCGGCGTGGGGGATAGACCTTCTAACGCTTTCGGCCCACAAGATACACGGGCCCAAAGGCGTTGGAGCTCTCTTCATTAGAAAAGGGCTCGACCTCCCGCCTCTCTTGCACGGAGGCGGTCAGGAAGGCGGGCTGCGCTCAGGGACAGAGAACATGCCCGGAATAGCGGGCCTCGGTGCCGCCTGCCGGCTGTGGATCAAGGATAGAACGACGGTGATGGAGAATCTTACGCGGTTGAGAGAGCGTCTCGTGAACGGCGTGCGCGGCGTGGCTGAGGACGCCGTCCTTCACGGTCCCGAACGGGAGGGTGTGGCGCCCTACATCGTCCACTTCTCGTTCCCCGGGTACCGAGGCGAGAGCATCCTCCACGCGCTGGAAAAGCGGGGAGTGTTCGTGTCGACGGGTTCCGCGTGCTCTGCCCACAAGGCCAAGCCAAGCCCCGTCGTTCTGGCGCTGGGCAGGGGAGAAGACGAAGCACTGGGCTCAATCCGTTTCTCCATGTCCCGGTACACGACCGCGGAGGATGTGGATGAGGCCGTAAGCGCGCTCTCGGATTCGCTTAGGGAACTTGCGGCGTGGAGGCGAGGACGTGCAGGAAGTGCTCCTGGTAAGGTACGGTGAAATAGGGCTCAAAGGCGACAACCGTTCGGTGTTTGAGGAGGCCTTGATCCGGCATCTCCGTTTTGCGGTTAGGGAGGAACCGGCGGCCCGGGTGGAACGCACCCACGGCCGGGTGTTCATATCCGGCCTCACGTCGCCTGAGAAAGCTCTGCACCGGGTCGCGCGTATACCGGGTGTGGTTGGGGTAAGCCTAGCGCGCCGCATCGAAAAGAACCTCGATCTCATGAAGCAGCACGCTGCCGAGGTCTGCCGTGACGCGGCGGCCGGTCGACCGGGCCCCCGGACCTTCAAGGTAAATGCGCGGCGCGCGGACAAGTCCTTCCCGCTGACCTCGCCCCAGATCAATCAGGAGCTTGGCAGAGCCGTGCTGGAAAGGTGCCCCGAACTATCGGTTGACGTCCACGACCCCGCGTTCAACCTCTACATTGAAGTCAGGGATACAGGCGTGTACCTATACGTGGACGAGGTCCCCGGCCCCGGCGGGCTTCCTATTGGCACCGGCGGCAAGGGCCTCCTGCTCCTGTCAGGAGGGATAGACAGCCCCGTGGCAGGGTACCTGGCCATGAAGCGGGGAGTGGCTGTCGACGCGCTACACTTTTGGAGCTACCCGCTGACAGGCGAGCGCGCCAAAGAAAAGGTAGTGAAGCTATCCCAGGTCCTTAGGGAGTACAACCCGCGCCTGAGGCTGCACATAGCACACTTCACAGAGATCCAGACCGCGATCATGGAGAAGTGTCCGGAGAAACTACGGGTGACCATAATGCGCCGGATGATGATGCGAGTGGCGTCTCGCTTGGCCTCCAAGATTGGGGCGCTGGCCATCTTCACCGGTGAGAACATCGGCCAGGTCGCAAGCCAAACACTCGAGAGTCTTGCCGCGATACAGGATGCGGCGACGCTACCCGTCATCCGCCCCCTCGTATGCTTCAACAAGGTGGAGACCATCGATCTGGCCAGGCACATCGGCACATACGATCTGTCGGTTCTGCCATACGAGGACTGCTGCACGGTGTTTGTGCCCAAACACCCCGCTATCAAACCCGATCTTTCCGAAGTCCAGAAGGCCGAAGCTGCTCTGGACATAGATGCCCTGATAAACGATTGTGTTGACCGCCTGGAAGAGTCCCCCCTGTAGGACTTTAGCATCATTTTAGCTTCGCGACCTCTGAACGCGCCGCTGGCTGTGACGATAACGAGAGTGTAAAGCAAAGGCTTGCGCCTCGTAAGGTCCGGACGGCGCCCCGGAGGCGAGATGCAAGTCCAAGGCCCGCAAGGATGCGGGCCCAAGAATACAGGGAGGTATACCAAGAAGATGCGTATCAACACCAACATCAGTGCTCTGAACTCCTGGAAGAACCTTTCCGTAACCGGCAATCTAATGGCCAAGTCCCTCGAGAAACTCTCCTCGGGCTACCGGATCAACAGAGCCGCTGATGACGCGGCGGGACTCGCAATCTCGGAGAAGATGAAGGCCCAGATCAGCGGCCTCAAGCAGGCGGCCCGCAACGCCCAGGACGGCATTTCCCTCATCCAGACCGCAGAAGGCGCGCTGAACGAGAGCCATGCTATCCTGCAGCGTATGCGCGAGCTGGCTGTGCAGGCCGCAAACGGGACCAACGACCCGACGGACGTTGCCAAGATCCAGGAAGAGATCGCCAGCCTTATCGACGAGTTGGACGGCATCGCCGACAGGACCGAGTTCAACGGGCAGAAGCTCATTAACGGTAACCTCGGAGCGACCACGGCTAACGTTGGCAGCGCCTTGACCGGCGGCGTTGGCTCTGTCCTCAAGGTAGTCGATGTCACAGGAGCCAAGGTCGGAGTCGGGTACGCGGTCACCACAGACGATGCCTCCATCACCCTGACGAGCGCGGACGGCCTGCTCACCCAGACCATCAACGTCGCCGACACGGAATCGGTCGCGGTGGGCACCAGGTTCCACTTCGACAAGCTCGGAGTCACTCTAGAAGCGGTGGCCACCGACATCGCCGATTTGGCGGCCAACAACACGTTTGACGTCACCGCCAACGGCATAGGCTTCCAGATCGGCGCCAACGTAGGCCAGCAGTTGGCCGTGTCCATCAGCGCAATGGACGCCGGCGCCCTCGGAGTGGATGTCGTCGACGTAACCACCTGGGGCGGCACAGATTTCGACACCCAGCTAGCCCTGATCGACGACGCGATCTCAAAGGTCTCGTCCGAAAGGTCCAAACTCGGCGCCTGGCAGAACAGGCTCGAGCACACAATTAACAACCTGCAGACGGCCGACGAGAACCTGACCGCTGCTGAGTCCCGAATCAGAGACGTCGACATGGCGCTGGAGATGGCCACCTTCACGCGGCACCAGATCCTGCAGCAGGCCGGTACCGCGATGCTAGCCCAGGCCAACGTCAGCACCCAGTCGGTCCTGAAGCTGCTCGGCTAGTCAGCGACTGCAGCAACCTAGCATCCGATAACCGAACCGCTACGGATGAAACGCCGGGGTCCCGAAAGGGGCCCCGGCTCCGTTCATGCACGTCTGCGCCGGCGGTTCGCCTTCGCGAATCTCTGGCGCGTTCGCTTCGCGGCGCGCTAGTTACCAATGCATAACAATCCACTTTTGTGTTTACCGCAATCGCATAAAGTGCTAGACTTACGGAAGCGCAACGGAATCTTTGCAAACTCAGCAAACGAGCCCGGGAGGAGGAACCCTAGTGCGAAAGACATATGCCGTGATCGCGGTCGCGCTGCTGGCGCTTGCTTTGTTCGCCACAGCGTGCGGTCCGGCCGCCGGAGGGAAAGAAGTCACCAACACGCCAACTAAGGGCGGCACCATAACCTTCGGCATGACCGGTAACCCCGTTATCTTCAACCCCATCCTATCGACCGACGTTCCCTCGAGCCAGGTCATCGGCCGCGTATACAGCGGTCTGGTGAGAGTAAACGAGAACCTTGAGATGGTCGGAGACCTGGCGGAAAAGTGGGAGTTCTCTCCCGACGGCCTCACCTGGACCTTCACCCTCAAGAAGAACGTTTTCTGGCACGACGGTGAGAAGTTCACTTCCGCCGACGTCAAGTACACCTACGATGCGATTAAGCACGAGGACTACACCGGCGTGCGGAAGACCGACTTCAAGCCGATCGACAGCATCGAGACTCCTGACGAGTATACAGTAGTGCTCAAGCTGAAGGAGCCCTACGCGCCTCTACTCACAAAACTCAACATCGGCATCCTGCCGAAGCACGTGTTCGAGAGCACCCCGATCGCTCAGATGAAGGAACACCCGGCTAACATGCAGCCCATCGGAACCGGCCCATACACCTACGTTGAGTGGCAGAAAGACCAGTACATCCTGCTGAAAGCTTTCGATAAGTACTACGGCGAAGGCCCGTACATTGAGCAGGTGATCTGGAAGTTCTACGGCGACAACCAGGTAATGCTGGCCGCTCTCGAGAAGGGCGATATCGATTACATGGGCACTATCCCGCCCGACGACATCGAGAGAGTAACCCAGTCCCTTAAGGACAAGTACGAGTTCAAGCCCATTCCCCAGAACGGGTACACATACATCGGACTTAAACAGATCCACCCGATCCTGTCCGACAAGCTGGTACGGCAGGCTCTGATGTACGGAGCCAACCGCCAACAGATAGTGGACGACGTCCTTCAGGGTTACGGCGAGGTCATGAACGCCAACCTTCCGTCGGTATCATGGGCCTACGCGGGACCTGAGCTGAACGAGTACAAGTATGATCCCGAGAAGGCAAAGTCGCTTCTGGAGCAGGCCGGTTGGAAAGTGGGAGCCGACGGCATTCGCGAAAAGAACGGCAAGAAGCTGAGTTTCAAACTCCTCACGTCCACCGGAAACAAGATCCTGGAAGCCGCTCTGCTCATCATCCAGAAGAACTGGAAGGACATCGGCGTCGACTGCCAGGTAGAGTACATCGAGTGGTCGGTGCTGGTATCCCAGTACCTGGACAAGGCGCAGTTTGAGGCTTACGCTCTCGGCTGGTCCCTTGGCGTCGACCCTGACTTCTACCTGTATTTCCATTCATCCGCGGCCGTTGACGAGACCGGTATGCTGGTCGGCTTCAACGACGTCGAGTTCAAGAACGAAGAGCTTGACGCCCTCCTGGAGCAGGGACGGACTGAGATGGACAAGGAAGCCCGCAAGCAGATCTACATCGAGGCTCAGAAGATCGTGAACGAGGAGCTTCCCTACGTCTTCCTGTATGCCAACAATGCCCCTGCGGCCATGAGCAAGAAGATCAAGGGTGTCACGTGGTCACCCACCGGACCCATCTATCCGGAGAAGTGGTACGTGGCTGAGTAAGAAGGAAGACTGCGTTAGGCGCTGAAAAGCGTCCTAGGCAGAGTTGTCCGGACCGGACACGGGGAAGCCCCTGCCCGGTCCGGACTTTGAGGGAGAGAGCGCTGGTGTCCAGCTACTTGGCTCGACGATTCCTACAGATGTTGCCTCTCTTGATCGGGATCTCGATCATAAACTTTGCGATCATGCATCTAGCTCCGGGAGATCCGGTCAATCTGCTCACTGAGCGAAACGCGACGGCGGAGGACCGGGCGCGCATCCGGGCCATATACGGGCTGGACGATCCCATCTACGTGCAATACTTTCGCTGGCTGACTCAGATCTTGCGCGGAGACTTCGGCAAATCATTCGTCGACGGGCAACCTGTCATCAAATCAATACTTGAACGCTTGCCGTACACGATCTACCTAAACCTGGTGACGATACTCATCATCTACGCCATCGCCATCCCTGTAGGCATTTTGTCGGCCCTCAAACAGTACTCCTGGTTCGATCACGCGGTAACTTTCATGGCGTTCATCGGCCAAGCGATGCCGGCGTTCTTCTTCGGACTCCTGCTAATCTATGCATTTGGGCTGAAGCTAGACTGGCTGCCGATCGCGGGAATCGGCACCATCGGCGTGAACGTCCGCACCGCGGGCTTTTGGCCTACCGTCCTTGACCGAACCAAGTACATCATCATGCCCGCCATCGTAGTATCCTTCGGCAGCATCGCCAGCGTGGCCAGGTACATGAGGTCGAGCATGCTGGAAGTCATACGCCAGGACTACGTGCGCACGGCAAGAGCGAAGGGACTTCCCGAAAAGATAGTCACCGTGAAGCACGCTCTCCGCAACGCGCTCTTGCCGATCGTAACGCTTGTAGGTGGCGAGCTGCCGGCCCTGTTTGGCGGCCTCGTGGTTATCGAGTCGATCTTCTCCTGGCCGGGAGTCGGCCTGCTCTCGATGAGGGCCATCTTCCAGAGGGACTACCAGATAGTCATGGCAATGAACATGTTAGGGGCTACTCTCATGGTGTTGGGAAACCTTCTCGCCGACATCCTCTACGTAGTGGTAGACCCCAGGATCAAGTACTCGTAAGGGGGGCGCCACAGAGTGTCCGAAGACTACATCCAGGCGCCCGCGGAGAACGTAGGCGGAGAAGCGCTCACTCCCAAGACCGAAAGCTACGCTCGAATGGTCTGGCGCAGATTCAGGAAGCACAAGTTGGCTATGCTGGGCCTTTGCATTCTCATTTTTATGTACACCATCGCTATCCTGGCGCCGGTCCTAGCGACCCATGACTACCAGGACGTAGACCCGCCCAACAAGCTGCTGCCTCCGTCGAAGGAACACTGGATGGGCACCGATAACATCGGACGCGACGTGTACAGCCGTATCCTGTGGGGCGCTCGTATCAGCCTCTCGGTTGGATTTGTCGCGGCCGGCGTCTCAGTGTTGCTGGGCACTGTGATGGGATCGGTCGCGGGCTACTTCGGCGGCAGGGTCGACAACCTGCTTATGCGCGCCACCGAGATAGTCATGGCGTTCCCGACGTTCTTCCTGCTCCTCACGATCATCAGCATCGTGGAGCGGAGCATTTTCAACATCATGCTGGTAATCGGAGTCACGTCCTGGCCGGGCCTGGCGCGAATGGTGCGGGGCCAGATCCTCTCCCTCAGGGAGCAGGAGTTCGTTGAGTCGGCAAGAGCCTTGGGGGCCAGCGACGCGCGGATCATCTTCCGCCACATTCTGCCCAACGCGATGGCCCCTGTGATTGTGTCGGCCACTTTGCGGATAAGCGGGGCGATCCTTGCGGAGTCGAGCCTGTCGTTCCTCGGAATCGGCGTGCAGGAACCGTTCCCCAGTTGGGGAAGCATCATCAATACAGGTCGCTACTACCTCCTGCAGGCGCCGCACCTTATGATCTTCCCAGGCCTGTTCATATTCCTGACAGTGCTTTCGTTCAACTACGTGGGCGACGGGCTGCGAGACGCCCTTGACCCGCGGCTAAAGGATTAGCGAAGGGAGGGCCGGATGAACATGGACGCGTCTTATGAGGCACGCGAACCGCTCCTTGAGATTAGGGATCTGGAGACGGTCTTCTACACAAGCGACGGCAGAAACCCGGCGCTCCGCGGGGTCTCTTTGTCGATATACCCGGGGGAAACCCTGGGAGTCGTTGGCGAGTCGGGGTGCGGCAAGAGTGTCACGGCCTTCTCGGTGATGGGCCTCATCCCATGGCCGCCGGGTCGTATCGAGGCCGGAGAGATCATCTTTGAGGGAGAAGACCTCCTGAAGAAGAGTCCGGAGGAGATGCGGCGCCTTCGGGGAAGCAAGATGGGGATGATCTTCCAGGAGCCCATGACCAGCCTTAACCCTGTGTACACGATAGGCGACCAGATAAGCGAGGTACTGGAGTATCACAAGGGATACACGCGGGAGCAAGGTATGGCTCAGGCGGTGGAGCTCTTGCACTCTGTGGGTATACCCGAGCCCGGAAAGCGCGTGCGCCAGTATCCCCACGAGCTTTCAGGCGGCATGCGACAGAGAGTCATGATCGCGATGGCGCTAGCGTGCGCGCCGCGATTGCTGATCGCCGACGAGCCCACCACCGCGCTCGATGTTACGATTCAGGCGCAGATCCTTGAGGTCATGAAGTCCCTCCGGAAGAGCACCGGGACATCTATCATGCTGATCACCCACGACCTGGGCGTCATTGCCGAGATGGCGGACCGGGTCGCCGTCATGTACATGGGCAAGGTAGTGGAAGAGGGGCTCAGCCTGGACATATTCCATCACCCGCGGCACCCGTACACACACGGGCTCTTGAACTCGACCCCGCGGTTGGATAAGACGGTAGACCGGCTCCACGTGATTCCTGGCACAGTGCCGAACCCCATGTTCGCGCCTGCAGGCTGCAAGTTCAACAACAGGTGCCGGTTCGCGTCAGACCTATGCCACCGGACCGAGCCTGACATGACGGTCGTGCAGGGACTCCACAGAGTGCGCTGCCACCACCCGCTGGATGACCAAGGGAAGGTGATGTGACGTGGCAGAGTACCTCCTTGAGGTTGAGGATCTTAAGAAGTACTTCCCGATAAGGGGAGGAGGCTTTTCCAAGGTCAAGGCCTGGGCCAAGGCCGTGGACGGCGTGTCCTTCGGGATCTACCCCGGAGAAACCCTGGGCCTGGTGGGAGAGAGCGGTTGCGGCAAGACCACTACCGGCCGCTGCATCCTGCGCCTGATCGAACCGACCGGCGGCCGCGTGACCTTCGATGGCAAGGATGTCCTTTCCTGCGACCGCAACGAGATGCGGAAACTCCGCCGTGAGATGCAGATCATATTCCAGGATCCCTATGGCTCCCTCAACGCGAGGATGACGGTAGGAGATATAGTCGGCGAAGGCCTTACGATACACGGCATCGCAAGCGGCAAGGAGCGGACGGCCAAAGTCGAGGAGCTGCTCGAGGTTGTCGGCCTGGCGCCCTATCACGCTCGCCGGTATCCCCACGAGTTCTCCGGCGGCCAAAGGCAGCGAATCGGCATAGCTCGGGCCCTGGCGCTGCAGCCCAAACTGGTGGTCTGCGACGAGCCGGTCTCGGCACTGGACGTGTCGATCCAGTCCCAGATACTGAACCTGCTATCTGACCTTCAGGACCAGTTCGGGCTGACGTACCTGTTCATCGCCCACAACCTGTCGGTGGTGCAACATATCTCGGATAGGGTAGGGGTCATGTACCTGGGGCGCATGGTCGAGCTTGCATCAAAGCACGATCTGTATAGTTCGCCGCTCCATCCCTACACCATCGCCCTCTTGTCCGCTATCCCCATCCCTGACCCGGCTGTGAAGAAGCAGCGGATCGTGCTGGAGGGCGACGTGCCCAGCCCGCTGGACCCGCCGTCGGGATGCACCTTCCATACCAGGTGCCCGCGGGCGGTCCAACAGTGCAGGGAAGAGAGGCCTTTGTGGCGCGAGGCGGAGCCCGGACACTTCGTGGCTTGCCACCTGGCTTAGGGTTCGGGACAGCCTCAGGTATAATATGACCTGTAGGCAAGAGGTTCCCACAACATCCAGGCGGTGAAGCGCGTTTTGCCCTTAACCTACTACATTGAGACTTTCGGCTGCCAGATGAACGAGAGGGACTCCGAGACCATCGCAGCCCTGCTTGAGCGCGACGGCATGCAGGAGTCCGACGACCCCAAGAAAGCCGATGTCATCATCCTCAACACCTGCGCGGTGCGGGAGACCGCTGAAAGCAAGGTATGGTCCCGCCTTGGAAGGCTATACGCCTGGCGCAGGGGCGAGGAGAAGATGCCGGTCATGGTGCTGTCGGGATGCATGGCCCAGATCCCCGAAAACCTCCTGCGTCTCAGGCAGAGAGCGCCCTTTGTGCAGGTGGTAGCAGGCCCCGGCAACATCCACAAGATACCTGAGATGGTAAAGGAGGCGCTCACCGCGCAAGCCATTAGGCAAGGCCCGGAGCCGCCTGCACTGAGGCAGACCGCGGCGGTCACTCCTCCCAGGGTAGGCGCAAAGCGGGACGAGTCAACGCAAGTGTTGCCCGAGGGCCTGCCGAGGAGGAACATCCCCGGAGTCTCGGCCTATGTCACCATCATGTATGGGTGCGACAACTTCTGCTCCTATTGCGTGGTCCCCTATGTGCGAGGGCCCCAGGTGTCCAGGCCGAGAGATGCCATACGGGACGAGGTGGCCGGCCTGGTCCGGCGGAGCTACAAGGAGATCACCCTCCTTGGCCAAAACGTGAACGCCTGGGGGATGGACCTTCCGGAAAAGGAGTCCTTTGCTGACCTCTTGCGGGATCTAAACCGAACTCCGGAGCTCTCCAGGATAAGGTACTTCACCTCGCATCCCCGCGACTTCACCAGAGAGATGGTGGACGCGGTCAGGGACTGCGACAAGGTTTGCGAGCACTTCCACCTTCCGCTCCAGTCCGGATCAGGAAGGATCCTGAAACTCATGAACAGGGGCTACAGCCCCGAACAGTACCTGGACCTCCTCGCATACGTGAAAGAGGCCGTGCCGAAAAGCGGCGTAACCACTGACATCATAGTGGGCTTCCCGGGCGAGACCGAAGAAGACTTCAAGGAGACCTTGGACGTGGTCAGAAGGGCCCGGTTCGACGGCGCCTTCACTTTCATCTTCTCTCCGAGAAAGGGCACGGCTGCCGCCAAGATGAAGGGGCAGATCCCGCGGGCGGAGAAGTCCAGGCGTATGCAGGCCCTGGTTGACTTGCAGTCGGAGATTACCCGGGAGATCAACAAGGCGCTCCTTGGAGAGGTGTTTGAGATCCTTGTGGAATCAGCCGACCCCGAGGTGCCGGGCGCTGTCCGCGGAAGGACGCGGTCGGGGAAGATGGTCGTAGCCCTTGCCGGCGCCTCTTCCGACGTCCAAGCAGCTCCGCTTCCGGTACCGGGCGACCTGGTGAAGGTGCGCATCGAGGAAGCGGGTACCTGGTACCTGAAAGGTCCGGTGGTCCAGTGAAGAATGCCACGCCGATGATGGCCCAGTACAGGGCCCTGAAAGATAAGCACCCGGACTCGCTCCTGTTCTTCCGGCTGGGTGACTTCTATGAGCTCTTCTTCGAGGACGCGATCACGGGTTCTAAGGAGCTGGGCATCACCCTCACGGGCCGCGACGCAGGCAACGGCGACCGGGCCCCCATGTGCGGAGTCCCTTACCACTCTGTCGACGACTACATCAAGACCCTGATCGACAAAGGTTACAAGGTGGCTATCTGCGACCAGCTGGAGGACCCGTCGCTTGCCAAGGGGCTAGTTAGGAGAGACGTCACGCGAGTCATCACTCCCGGAACCTACTGGGAGGGGGCTCCCGCGGCGTCAGCAACATATATCGCATCCATCTACGCCAAGGACAGGAGGGACGCAGGTGGAAGCCCGCAGGGCGCGGGCATCTGCGCGTGCGACCTGTCCACCGGGGAGGTCCTGGTGGCCTCGTGTCCCGGGGGCGGCCCCGAACCGCTCAAGGCGGCGCTTGACGAACTGGCGCGCCTTCTTCCACGCGAGTGCGTGGCGCCTTCGGCGAAGGGCATCTTCGACATCCCTCGGGCGGTAGAGAAGGCCATTCCGGGAATCTTCGTGAGCGCCGTAGATCCCGACTCATATGGGGCAGTCGCCGGAGCCATGCCTTCGGCATCCTCGGTCTACGGACAAGACCTTCTGGCCTCATTAGCTGAGAAAGGGCAGTCGCTGGGGCTTTGCGCCCTGGAGGGGCTCCTCGCATACCTGTCGAGCACCCAGATGATCGAGATGCGCCACCTGAAGGAACCTGTCCTGTACCTGGACGAGGGCTTCATGGAGATAGACCGGTCCACGAGGCGAAACCTGGAGCTCGTGGAGCGCCTGCAAGGCGGAAGGGAAGGGACCCTCGCATGGGTGCTTGACCGGTGCTGCACCTCCATGGGGTCGAGGCTGCTTAGGCAATGGATCGAGAGACCGCTGAAAGATCCGGCCAGGATCGCGGACAGGCATACGGCGGTGGAGAACATCTACTCGGATCCTGCCCTGAGAGAAGGGCTCCGGGACCTCCTGTCCAAAGTGAAAGACCTCGAGCGGCTGGTCACCCGCATCGCGTACAAGTCCTGCAACGCCCGGGACCTTGTGGCTCTGGCGTCGTCCCTGGAAGCCATACCGGATCTCCGGGCACTGCTGTCCAACAGCGCGGCCCCACTGCTGCAAGACATATTCCATCGCCTTGACGGCATTCCGGAGGCAGTCCGTCGGATAAGGGAGACACTGGTGGACGACCCGCCTGTCTCGGTCACCGACGGCTTCCTGGTGAGGGAGGGCGTGAGCCCGGATGTGGACGAGCTGCGAAAGCTGAGCACTGGCGGCAAGGAGTGGCTCCTGGACTTCGAGACGCGGGAAAGGGAGCGGACTGGAATCAAGAACCTCAAAGTGGGGTTCAACAGGGTTTTCGGCTATTACATTGAGGTGAGCAAGTCCAACCTGTCCCTTGTGCCGGAAGATTACACCCGGCGGCAGACGCTCTCCACGGGCGAGCGATTCGTCACGCCTGAGTTGCGTTCTCAGGAAGCGGCAATCCTCGGGGCTGAAGAGAAACTGTTCAAAGAGGAGTACCGGATCTTCTGCGAAGTGCGAGACTTCCTTTCGGGATGTATCCGCAGGGTCCAGAAGACGGCCCGGGCCGTTGCCGAGCTGGACGTCCTCACTGCCTTCGCGCAGGTCGCCTTGGAGTCGGGTTACGTGCGTCCCGAGATCTCGGCTACCGGAAACGTGGTTGTCAAAGACAGCCGGCACCCTGTGCTGGAAAAGGTACTACCGCCCGGTGGCTTTGTCCCCAACGACATAGTCCTCGACGACAAGCAGCGGGTCCTGGTGATCACGGGGCCGAACATGGGAGGCAAGTCCACCTACTGCCGCCAAGCTGCCCTCATCTTCGTAATGGCTCAGATCGGCAGCTTCGTTCCTGCGTCCTCGTGCTCTATATCCTGCATAGATAAGCTTTTTGCCAGGGTCGGCGCTTACGATGACCTGGTGCTGGGACAGTCCACCTTCATGGTCGAAATGTCGGAGGTCGCACGTATCCTTCAAGGCGTGACTAAGGACAGTTTCGTGATCCTCGACGAGATCGGCCGTGGGACCAGCACCTTTGACGGCCTGGCCGTGGCGTGGGCGGTCCTGGAGCACCTGACCGGCGGCGCCAACGCGTCATCCGGCGGTTTTTCGGGGCCAAAAGCGCTGGTGGCAACCCACTATCGAGAACTCACACTGCTGGCGGACCTGCGTCCCATAGTCGCCAACTACGCCGTCGCGGTCAAGAAGAAGGGAGACGAGGTCGTCTTCCTGCGCAAGGTCGGCAGGGGCGTGGCCGAGGGCAGCTTCGGCATCGAGGTATCGGCCATGGCGGGACTGCCTGCCAGCGTCGTGCGGCGCGCCCGTGAGATACTCCTGGGACTGGAGGCCGAAGCCCGCAAAGGCTCAAGGTGGAAGAGCGGGATCCTGGGCCAGGTAGCAGCGAGAGGCGCAGGGGCCCTGGTTGAGACAGTTCCCGGTCAGGGCGACCTATTTGGCGGGATGTCGGAGGCTGCTCCGGCCGTCTCGCCGGAACTTGAGGCCATCGCAACCGAGCTACGGGAGATGGACGTTGATCGCATGAGCCCGCTTGAGGCGCTCCAGAGGCTCTATGACCTCAAGAGGCGCCTTTCGACCGGTGAGGAGGCATAGGCGTGGGGAAGATACGCAAGCTGGATCCCCTGGTACAGAGCCAGATAGCCGCTGGTGAAGTGGTGGAGAGACCCGCGTCTGTGGTGAAGGAGCTGGTTGAGAACTCCCTCGACGCAGGCGCTAGACGCATAACCATCGAGTTCGAGGACTCGGGGTTTTCCCTCATCAGGGTGAGCGACGACGGCTCCGGGATGGCGGCGGAGGACGCTCCTTTGGCGCTGGAACGCTTCGCAACTTCAAAGCTTCGGGAGCAGTCGGATCTCTCGTCCATCGGGACGCTAGGCTTTCGAGGCGAGGCGCTTCCTTCGATTGCGGCGGTCTCCCGGACAACTCTCGAGACAAGAGCCCCGGGCGACGACGCAGGGACCTCGGTCCTGGCCGAAGAGGGACGGATCGTCGCCGTCACAGAGAAGGGACTTCCGGTAGGCACCACGGTCACCGTGAGGGACCTCTTTTACAACACACCTGCAAGACTAAAGTTCGTGAAGTCACGCACCACGGAAAAGCAGGCCATCGTGGATGTCGTAACCCGGTTGGCCCTGTCCTGGCCTGAGGTGGCTTTCACGCTGCGCACCGGCGGGAACGTTATCCTGCAGACCTTCGGAAAGGGACTTGCCAGCGCTGTCTCAGACATATTTGGCCCTAAGGACGCATCCTGCATGGTGCCGGTCTCAAGCCGGGGAGTATCGGGATACGTGGGACTGCCGTCGCTTTACCGGCGCACCAGAGACAGGCAGATCTT
>CAZRRG010000008.1:37172-40338 GCA_964602455.1 uncultured Eubacteriales bacterium
CTTCTCGGTGAACTCGCGTCCGGTCAGAAACTCCGCGCTGGGTTGGGCGCTGGACCAAGCCTTCGCCGGCTTGCTTCCACCCAAGACCTACGCGGTCGCCATCCTGAACCTCAAGACTGAAGCCGATGAGGTCGACGTCAACGTCCACCCGACCAAGGCGGAAGTAAAGTTCCAGAACGACCGCGACACCCGCTCCGCCGTCATCGGGGCAGTAACCGAAGCCCTGGCAAGGAGCGGTTTCGCGCTGCAGGCAAAGGATTCGCCCCGCCTCTGGGAACCTCCGTCGGGCATAGGCCGGACCGGCCGGGTGCGGGACACAAGCGGCGACGTGCACTGGGAACTGATCCGGGACTCGGAGCTGTCCGCGCCTCGGGCGGCACAGACTCCTGCTGCGCCGGGCCTCGCGTTCGAGTCAGGAGCGCTTGATCTCAGGGGCCTTCACCTCAAGGGCGGCGATGAGTCAACCTGGGAATACCTGGGTTCACTGGGCGACACCTATCTCATCGCGAAGACGCCTTCGTCCTTGCTCCTCGTAGACAAGCACGCCCTGATGGAGAGCCTCACCTTCGCGGCCCTAAACGCAGGCTCCGGCGGCAGCCAGGAACTCCTCATGGCTGAGATCGTGCGTCTCGACCCGAACGAGTCCCTGGTCTATGAAGAGTCGGCGGACGCGCTGTCCGCGGTGGGTTTCGCCTCCCGCATGGTCGGGGAACGCACCATCATGGTTACGGCCGTGCCCATGGTGCTAGGGAGGGCCGTGGCGCCAGGAGCAATAAGGGAGGTCCTATCCCGGATGAGCCTGGAGGACGCCAGAGACGCTGTCCGCGCCGTCGAGGCGGCGCGGCTGGAAACGGCAGCATGCCACGCCTCCGTGCGGGCGAAGGAACCGCTGTCGGCGGACGAAGCGAGAGCTCTCTTGAAGGAACTGGAGCAAAACCCCGGCGCCCGCGCGTGCCCTCATGGCCGCCCTACTGTCCGGGAGATCACTATGAAAGAGATGGCGGGCTTCTTTGGCAGGTCGTAAGGTACTGGTCATAGCGGGCCCAACCGCGACGGGCAAGTCAGCCATGTCGCTGGACCTCGCTATGCGCTTTCCTATCGAGGTCATCTCGGCTGACTCGATGCAGATCTACCGGGGCATGGACATCGGCACCGACAAGGTGTCTTTGGAGCAAAGGGCCCAGGTCAGGCATCATTTGATCGACATAAAGGACCCTGACGAGCCCTGGAGCGTGGAGGAGTTCAAGTCTCTGGCCTCGCAGGCGATTGAGGATATCTCAGGGAGAGGCCTCCTTCCCTGCATAGTGGGGGGGACAGGCCTGTACATAAGGGCTCTCTTGAGAGACTTCCCTCTCCAGGATGCGCCGCCCGACTGGGAGCTCCGCCGGTCACTGACCCAGATGGCAGCCGAGAAGGGAAACCAGGCGGTCCACGCCCTACTGCGAGATCGGGACCCGGTATCCTACAGAACCCTTCATCCCAATGACCAAAAGCGGGTAATAAGGGCGCTGGAGTACCACAAAGCCACGGGGCGCCCCATCTCGGAACGGCTCCTGGTGCAGCCGGTCTCTCCCTATGACGCACTGTGGATTGGGATATCGTGGAACCGTCAATTAATGGATGAGCGCATCGATAATAGGGTAGAGGAGCAATGGAAACGAGGGTTCGTGCAGGAGGTTCAGGCCCTACTAGAAAAAGATTACAGTGAAGATCTGGCAAGCATGCAGGGATTGGGGTATAAAGAAGTGTGCCTTATGTTGCGGGGTCTCCTCACGCCGGATGAAGCCAAGGCCCTCATAAAGCGCAACACCAGGCGATATTACAAGAGGCAGTTGACATGGTTTTCCAGGGAAGAAGGCATAAACTGGGTTTCTGCAGGCAACGATATTGCCTGGATTTCTACGGTAGAAGCCGCGAGCAATCTATGCGAAAAGTGGCTGGCAAACAATCTAGGCGGTAACTGAGCCGCCAGTGGAGAAAGCTGGAGGGAATTTGGCATGACAGCGAAGGCCCCGGTAAACCTGCAGGATGCTTTCCTGAACCAGATCCGCAAGGAAGGCATACCGACCACCGTGTACCTGATCAATGGGTTCCAGCTGAAAGGGGTGGTCAAGGGGTTCGACAACTTCACGGTCGTCCTGGATAGCGACGGCAAACAGATGCAAATCTACAAACACGCGATGTCGACTGTCACGCCACAGAGACCAGTCAACACGAACTTCTCGGAGGCCGCCGAAAAGCCCAAGACCTCTGAATAGACCTAAGCAAGTCCCCTTTTGTTGAATGGAACCAGATGGGTGTGGGGAGACTTTCCCATGCTGGTTCCATTCTATTTGGGGAGGTGATAGCGTGGCACGGGATCCAGTCTGCGGGATGAACGTCAGAGATGACCGCAAGGATAGCCTCCGCTCGGAATTTCGAGGTCAGAACTACTTCTTCTGCTCGGACAAGTGTCAAAGGGAGTTCGATCGTAGCCCCCAGAACTTTGTGCGGGACAACGACGACAGGAGAGAAGACCTGAGAAACGAGAGTCGCGACAACAGGAATCAAAGGCAGAGCAACCGCAACGACTTAAGGGACGATAGGCGCCCAAGGTAGCCTGCAACAAGAGATTGACACGCTAACCGCCCCCGCAAAGGGCGGTTTCTCTTTTCCCGCGTATAATGTTGAGCTCACACCACCGTACGGGGAGGAAAATCCGCGCCTTGAACGGAAGCGCCTTGCGTTCGCCACGTCTGCCTCACCTCCGGGTCATTCCGGGACCCACGACGCCTGATCTCACGGGATTTGCGTCGAAAGAAGAAGGCCGTCCCGGCGCAATAGAAGAGCTCCGGTCACTGATCGGACTCGAGCAGGTCAAGAGTCTTGTCTTCGAGATCTTCGCGTATGCCGAGATCCAGAAGAAGCGAGAAAAAGCCGGCCTTAGCAACGAGAAGTCGGTTCTGCACATGATCTTCAAGGGCAACCCCGGAACAGGCAAGACCACAATCGCCCGCATAGTAGGAAAACTGCTGTTTGAGGCCGGCATCCTTCAGAAGGGCCACGTCGTAGAGGTCGAGCGCGCCGATCTTGTAGGAGAGTACGTCGGCCACACGGCCCAGAGAACCCGGGAGCAGATACGAAAGGCTCAAGGAGGCATCCTCTTCATCGACGATGCCTACTCTCT
>CAZRRG010000009.1:0-37190 GCA_964602455.1 uncultured Eubacteriales bacterium
ACACGCCGATCTCTCGGCTCACCTCACAGATCCCACACTTTCTACTCTAGAGCCTGGTATAATGCTACCGGAAGTCTTCGGGGCAGGGTGAAATTCCCGACCGGCGGTAATGCTCGCGTTTGGATGATGCGGATCCTCAGCTAAGAGCGCGAGACGAGCCCGACAGCCCCAGCGGTTGAGTCCGGTGCGATCCCGGTGCCGACGGCAACAGTCCGATTGGGAGAAGACGGGAGGTAATATGCTATGCAGGATCAAGGCCTTCGCAAGGCCGTCCGCTTGGCGTTGGTCGCATCGCTTGTCCTCGTCGCGACCATGTACCTTAAGGTGCCCACCGCTACCGGTTACATCCACCTGGGAGACGGCGTCATTTACGGCGCCGCGCTGGCCTTTGGATCCAGCTTTGCCGCTGTGTCGGGCGGACTGGGCTCAGCCATGGCCGACGTGCTCGGCTCATACGTCAACTGGGCGCCGTGGACCCTGGTCATCAAAGCGGTCGCGGGTTGGATGATCGGCAAGATCGGGCACGGTCAGGGCCAAAAGCGGCAAGTCCTGGCGATGGCGGCAGGGGCCGCGTGGACAGTAGCAGGCTATGCTACTGCTACCAGCATAATGTTCTCTCCCGCGGCGGCGCTGGGAGAAAGCCTCGGTAACCTGGCTCAGGTAGCGTCGGGTGTCGTCATAGGAGCGGTCCTAGCTCCGGTCCTGTCCAGGATGTCAGCCACAAACGGCCGCTAGCCTAACCAGCGCAGGCGGACTCCGCCACCGTCGGCAGGCTAGCGGGACTAGCCGCGATGCCGCGGCGCTACACTCTTTCGAACTTGGCGGTAAAATGCCTTAGAACCGGAGCCTGGTAGGTCAGCCTTAGGCCCCTAACCTCGGATGCCCGCTGCTTCACCCTGGCCAGCGTCCTGGCCACCATCGCCATGTGGCGGTCGGTGTACACCCGGCGCGGGACAGCCAACCGCACCAGCTCCAGCTCCGGCCAGATATCCTCGCCTGTCTTGGGATCAGTGTGGCCGAACGCACATCCGCCCAGTTCCACGCCCCTGACACCGCCCTCGATGTACATTTCCACTGTGAGCGCTTGGGCGGGGAACTCTTTCCGCGGCAGGTGGGGGAACATAGCCTCGGCGTCAATGTAGACACCGTGTCCTCCGGTCGGCCTGACTATGGGAATCCCGGCCTCTATCAGCATCTGCCCGAGGAACCTCACCTGTCCTATGCGGTCCTCAAGGTACGCTGGGTCCAGGACCTCCCTGAGTCCCCTGGCCATCGCCTCGAGGTCACGACCCGCCAACCCGCCGTAGGTGACAAAGCCCTCGAAGGGTATCTGCCACTCTATCGCTTTGCGGTAGATGGTCTCATCGTTGGTCGCGAGGAAACCGCCGATGTTCACCAGGGCATCTTTCTTGGCGCTCATCGTGCACCCGTCTCCGTAGGAGAACATCTCCCTGGAGATCTCCTGGATTGACTTATCCTTGTACCCTTCCTCCAGCTGCTGGATGAAGTAGCAGTTCTCAGCGAACCTCGCCGCATCGAAGAAGACCGGCACCTTGTGCTTGCGGGCCAGCTCACTTACGGCGCGGATATTGGCCATCGAAACCGGCTGCCCGCCGTTGTTGTTACAGGTGACGGTTATGAGGACAAACGGCACCTTGCCCGCATGACGCTCCAGTTCATCTTGTAGCTTGCCGAGGTCGAAGTTGCCCTTGAACGGCGCTTCTTCCGACACCCGGTAGCCGACGGGAGCCAGGCAGTTCACCGGTTCGGCTCCCCGGAGGAGTATGTGCCCCTCGGTGGTGTCGAAGTGCATGTTCCCCAGGACCCGGTCCCCCGGCTTCACCAAGGCGCTCATGAGGACGTGCTCAGCGCCCCTTCCCTGGTGGGTAGGGACGACGTAGTTGAACCCCATGACGTCTTTTATGCTGGCCTTGAGGTTGTGGTAGTTGCGGCTTCCGGCGTATGCCTCGTCGCCTGACATGAGACCCGCCCACTGGTGGTCTGACATGGCGGACGTCCCTGAATCCGTGAGGAGGTCTATGTATACCGCCTCGGATGGCAAAGAAAACACATTGTACGCTGCTTCTTCGATTAGACGCTGGCGTTCCTCCCGGGTTGTTTCCTTGACCATCTCAACCATTTTGATGCGGAAGGGTTCTGCATACTCGCTTCTATCACGAAACATCGCGGGCACCCCGTCCGGCCCTGGTATTTGAGGATTACGTCCCGGCTAGATGAAGCCAGGCTGCGACCCCGGTCTGCAATGGGCCAAGCCTAGTATTCTCTCCGCGGGAAGTCCTCCCCTTCGACACCGCATTATGTTACCCGCCTGCGGCCAGCCACATACACTGGATCACTCGGCCCCAACCCCAAGGAGGAAGGCACCGTGTTCTACCAGCAGTTCCTTGGCATCCCCTTCAAGTTCAAAGGAAGAGACCGTAATGGAGCCGACTGCCTCGGTCTGGTTTGGATGTACCTCCGCGCGAGAGGCTTCCACATCCCCGACAGCGACGGCCTTCCCATGGAGCGGGATAACCAGCCCGACTACCTGGACAGAGCCATCGACGCGCTCTCGCAGTTGTTCGAGAGCGTCGCGTACCCCCAGGCCAACGACATAATCCTCATGCGGCTACCGGGAGGCTACACCCATATGGGAGTCATGGTTGATGATGAGAGGATGCTCCATGTGCTGAAGGACCGGCCCAGCAGCCTCGAGCCAGTCGAGAAGTACCGCCGGCGCGTAGTGGCCATCTTCCGGCCCAAGCCGAGGAGGTTCTTCGGGTGGATAAGACCTGCGAAGGGGCCGGCGTGACCCATACAAGGCTGCATTGGTCATCGCATGAGCCATCGTACCGACTTCTCCCACCGTCGTTGTCGGGAAGGCTCCAAACCGATCATCCGGTGACTCATAGGGATCCGCATCAGTCACACCGTGATCCATACAAGCGTCAATCTCATCACACGGCGACCAGTCAGATTTCGAGGGGTCACGGGATGATTATTACTAAGTTGGTCATATTCCCTCCGGTGACTATTGGCGAAAAAAGTCGGGTCACCACGTGCCTAATCAGCGGTGATTAGTTACGGCATGACCACACTTTTCGACAAACCAGCCTTCTGGTGACCAATGGAAGTCCGCGAATAGGTCACCGGGCGACTAGTCGAAAACCATCTGGTCATGAGGTGACTAGTGGTCGTCAGAGATGAGCTCAACCCCGGCTCCGGTGTTGAGAAAGCTCCGTCCCAGGTTCAATTTGAAAGGGCTCCGTCCCGGAGCCCTTTCTTATTCTAGACATACGCTGGGATTATACGGTCACACCAAGGCTCAACTGCCTCGGATGCGTCGGCGGCTCAACCACTTCAGCCGCCTCTACGGCGTCACTGCATGACTCTTTCCGCTCTTCCGCAAGTGCGGGATCCGCAACATCACCGCAAACGTTGCCACCGCCAAACCGTAGACTCCGAACGCCAGCATGATGGGCAGCGAGTACATCTTGCGTTGCAGAAAGGAACCTCCTAGCTTGCCGCCGACAGCCCACAGGACGTTCCTTGTGAGGCTCAGGGCCGCGTTCACTGTGCCGCGCTCCGACGAGTCAACCATCTCCATCGTGTACGTGTCTATGAGCGGGTAC
Source organism: uncultured Eubacteriales bacterium (assembly GCA_964602455.1). Classification (GTDB taxonomy): domain Bacteria; phylum Bacillota; class Sulfobacillia; order Fermentithermobacillales; family Fermentithermobacillaceae; genus JBBDIP01. The sequence goes on from CAZRRG010000009.1 coordinate 3,633, forward strand.
GGAACATTTGCCAACGTGCCGCGTAACACATAGCCCAGCATAAACACGCTCAGGTTGGGCGCGAACGCGAGTACCCCGTAGGCGGCCAGAGCCAAGCCCATGACCAGGGTCGCGCCCTCCAGGTTGCCCCTTTTCTCAGCAAGTTTCGGGATCACAAGGACACCCAGGGCGATAGCCACGTTCTCGATGGTAAACACCCAACCTATGGCCTGGGCAGGCATCTGATACCGCTGGTTCATGATGACGTTTGTGAAAGGGAGGAACAGGGAAGCCGCAAGACCGACAAAGGCGTAGTTCATGCAAAGGCCCAACACGACTCCCGGTTTTGAGAACCGGAGGGTAAACCCTCTTGCCTTAGGCGTCTCCGCCTCGGGACTCTTCTTCAGACGTAGTATCGCAAAACCGGCAGCCGAGACCACGAGGACGCTGACCATGAGCCCGGCCCTATACGCTGCCGCGCTTTCAGGGTCGGCGGACACAGCCGGGGCAAGCAGGCTCGGCAGGTAGCCGGCGACAGCCGTACCTAACACCAGACCGGCCATGGAGATCGCGGTCGTCATTGAAAACAGGTGGATCCTGCATTCAGGCGGCGTATTCTCTGTCAGGTAAGCAAACTCGGAACCGGCGAGGATGGCCATCCCCAGACTCTGCAAAGCGTACAGTGTCAGTAGCACAACCGGGTTCTTCGTAAACAGGAGGCCGGCGAAGGGCAGGTTGACCATTATGAAGCCCAGCTTGACCAGGACGTGCTTCGGGGTGCGGTCGGCAATCATGCCGAAGGGCAGCACCATCACGCCCAGGCCGATGGATTGCACAAACACTGTAGAGCCCAGGAAGTTCTCGTCCAATCCAAGTTTCAGGAAGTACAGATTCATGAGCACTGAGACTATGGCGTTGGCGATCGAGTTCATGGCGTAGTAGGTGAGCATGAGCCGTACGTTCTTGTTGAAAGAACGGAATGCGTTCCTTATAGTCAACGATCATTGATGCCACTTGGTATCACCTCTGGGATGCGACGTACCTGGTACCGGACTCCGGCTCTTATACCGGAGCCCTTCTTGGACGCCTGCAGCCTTCGGTGCCCGCGCGGGCCCTCTAAGGTCTCGTCATTCGGAGTACATGATGGCACAGTAATGCAACGGCCAGGAGGGTGTCGGGGCAAAAAAGAGCCACAGGCTGCTACCTGCGGCTCGCGGGTTCGACCTAGAGTTGGTCTGGCGGAGCTGCAGGCAGCCTAGCGGCGGACTCTGCCGCCATGGACATTCGAGTAGCTGCTCATACGTCCGATGGCTCCCTTCGCTGGCTCCTCTAAGAATTCGTCTGAACGCAGTCTTCAAACACGACCACGAGATCCTACCACGCCCTGGGTTGTACACGCAAGTGCAATCCTAACTAGATGGCGGTTAGCCGGACGCGGCGACGCCCTTCGAGACCGGATGCACCAGGTCGCTGAACTCGGGGGAGGTACGGATGACCCTGTAAGATATGGCGGCCTCAATAAGCGGACCTACCGAGATGGCGGCGGCGCCTGCAATCCCTCCGATGGATGGGAACAGCTTCACCAGCGCGATCACTACGATGCAGCTCGATCCCATGTTGATGAGTTTGGCCATCGTAACTGTGGAGGCCCTTCTCCTCATCATGAGCACGCCGCTGAAGAACTCCATGGCGGCCGCTGTAGGAGCGGTAAACGTGAGGACTGATAGGGTCCGCAGAGCCTCGACCGCTATGTCTTCAGGCGCGCCGATCACGCGGCCGAAGATCCAAGCTCCGATGGGCGGGATACTGCAGACAGCCATAAGGACGAACCCCAGCGCCCCCAGGCCCAGACAGAAGGTCCGCATGGTGCGGAAAGACTGCGCGTCCTTAACGTACACGACAACCGCGTGGTAGATGTTGTAGGTTAGCGCGACAAAGATATAGGAGAAGCTCGACGCGACCTGGTAACCTGCCAGAGCGATGGCCGGATCCAGTGTCCGCAGCAAGGATGCTGTAAGTACCGGCCTACCGAGGGTCTGGGCAGAAGCAGCAAACGCCAGCGGAAGGGCGAACTTGAGCACTTGCTGAGGGGTGGCAGGGGCTTCACCCTCGGGATCGTCGCCCAGCGGAGGGAGCGCGAACCGTTCTACCAGGATGGCTAGGAGCGCCTCGGTCATTATGCCCGACACCAGGATGGTTGCCCCGACGGGTCCGGTTGGCCAAGCCTTCGGCAGGAACACGGCCGCACCGAACATGACTCCCACGCGGAGCACCATGTTGATGGTAAGCCAGTACGTTTTCTTGGCGAGAACGATGCGGGGCTGGAACATTGACCTTATTGCCGACGTGGTCGGCCACAGTATGAAGACCCTGAAGGACGCAATCGCAAACGGGTACACGTCCTCGGGGACTCCCAATAGCTGTTTGAACACGTATGATGCCAGCGGAGTCCAGGCCGTTAGCGCGTATATCGACAGAATCCCCGCTAGAAGGCCCAGGGACACCTTGAAGACAGATGCCAGGGATCGCTTCCCGCAAGTGAACGTGAGGCCCATGCGCTGCATTCCGTAGCAGGGGGACTCCATTATCTGACCGACGCTGTAGGCGGTGGAATATGCGGCAAGAGCCGCAACAGGATCCGCCGTTCTCGAGACAGCGCCTGAGATCACCGAGTGAGTGACCATCATGAGAACCGAAGTGGCGGCCAAAGGGAGGTAGAACGTCAGCACGTCACCTATTCGGGTGTTGGTCTCGTCAGGCAACTTCCAGCCTCATTTCCGCCGATCTTCACCTGATCCCCACGGACCGGCCTTCCGTCTTCCAATCGCATTCGCTACGGGTCGCCTAAAAACCTGTTCACGGTCTTAACGCGTTTCCTTATAGAGACTTGAGCTTTCCGTCGTCCTGCGGTGTGAACTGGATTCCTATACACATCGATACCTGCTCTATATAGACACCTCGGTTGGGCAGAGCGCGTCGGTATGGGGGCAATGTTGCTGGATGTCATCCCATTAAGCCTTGCGACCATTGGCATTACGTTCATAAGGTCCGCAGTCGACGCCTTCGGCGCATTGGGAATCGGGCAGAATGACCGGGTCCCATTGCCGCAGACAATACCGCACAGGAAACCACAGGACGGACGCAGAATGAACCTCGGACATGGAGCAGGGAGTGAATCACCCTAAGAGCGGCGTCGCGAAGGACGCCATGCAGGAGAGCCGCGGCGACTATCAGGTCTACGGCGTCCGGGGCGATCCGTCCTCGATTGGGCTGCAGATGGCGGAACATCACCGCGGCCCCGATGGCCCAAGGCTGGCCGAACTAAGCGACCAGCAGGTGCAGTTTGGCCGCCTCTGCGCAAGAGAGGTTGAACGAGTCTACTCCCCCATCCTGCAGGAACTGAAGGCCTGGGCATCCGCATGCAACCTTCCTCTGGACGAAGCCCTCTTCTACCTCTCGGTAGGCATGACCGAGACCTCGCGTCGGGGCAGGAGCAGGCCGAACCGGTCCCAGGCCGAATCCGCGGCCGGACCCGACCACGTGGCTCCGGAGGGCCCCGGGAAAGACCCCGGGAGCGACTGCGGAGAGACCCGGACCCTTGCGGAGCGGAACTGCAGCACCGTTGGGGTCATGACGAAGGACGGCCCCGTCATAGGCCGCAACTTCGACCTGGACTTCCGGGTGAAGGTCAGGCACCTTATCCGGACCGAAACGGAGGACCACCTATCCCATACCGGTATGTACGACGGCCTGGTGTCGGGTCGGACTGACGGCATGAACGACGCCGGGCTGTTCGCGAGCCTGCACACCGTCCGGTCCCGGCCGCCGGAGAAACGAAAACCCGGGTTTTTCTGCGTTCATCTTGTGAGGATGGTGCTGGAGACCTGCAAGACGGCGAAGGAAGCGGCAGAGCGCTTACTCTCGGTACCCCATATCGCTCCCTTCAATTACTTCCTGGCTGACAGGAACGAGTTCTTGGTCGTCGAAGCCCATCCTGTGAGAGCCCGGGTGCGTCTCCCGGAGAACGGCGTGCTCGCGTGCACCAATCACTTTGTACATCCGGAGATGTCAGACCTCTTGTACACAGTCCCGGCCAATAGCGCGGCGAGGCTGCACTTCCTTAAGCAAGGCGTCCTCCCTCTGGCATTTTGGGCTAGCCAGGAGCAAGCTGCGGCGACAATCGCCTCGCTCATGGCCGACCACACCGTGCCCGTATGCTGGCACGCCGAGGTCATGTCGACGCTTTGGTCCGCCATCGCGGGCACGGCTACCGGGTACCTGCGCTACGCTCTCGGAGCTCCGTGCAGGACCAACTTCTCTACGCTGGAGGAGGCGTCAAAATGAGCTACAAGATCGTGGTGATCACCGCAAGCCCGAACAAAGACGGGTTGACTGCAGCCTGTGGAAGCGCCGCGGAAAAGGGATTCTTGGCGGCCGGACCGGATGTCCAGGTCGAGCTTATCGACCTGAACTCCCACGATGTGGGCAGGTGCAAGGCTTGCGGGAGCGGTTACGGCACGTGCAGGTCTGAGCACCGGTGCCAGGTCAAGGATGACTTCCAGTCGCTTCACGAGTGTCTTGCCAGCGCCGACGCGTACGTGTTGGTAACGCCGGTGTACTGGGGCGACCTTAGCGAATCGATGAAGGCCTTCCTTGACCGGGTCCGCAGGTGCGAAGCGACCGCAAGAGAGGCAAGCCGACTGGCAGGAAAGCCGTGCATCGGGGTTGCAGCCGCCGGCGGAAGCGGCAACGGCACCATCACCTGTCTACTCAACATGCAGCAGTTCTTCGGGCATGTCCGGTCGGAGATCTTCGACCTGATCACCGTGACCCGCAAGTCCAGGGTGTACAAGCTCCACGCCATCGAAGATGCAGCCCAGGCGATGGTGCGGTACATGCAACAGAGGACGGAGCAGGTCCAACCCAGGTAGCGTCCGTTCAGGGAGGACGCCCCTATTTCGCAACCGTCTTCTCCGAGAACATGGAGCGGACCGTTATGGTGTTGTTGGACTCGCCCTTCATGTCGCACGTGACCAGCGTGTCCTCGTTGAAACCGATGGGGACAGTGTAGTGCCCTTGCCACTCGTCTGCCTTCTTGATCTCGCGAGAGTTAAGGAGCCATAGACTGGCTTTCTCATACGGCGAGCCAATCAAGGCCACCAGCGTGTCACCGAACGCCGGGATCTCGGGATAGACCTGCCAGTACCCGTCGGCAATCTTCACAGGCTCCCCTTCCTTGGATTGGACCGGCGTCTTCCCGGAAGCGCCGTACCATATCGCCGTATCTCCCGCAAACAGACTGACCTGGTAGTAGACTCCCTGGTTTTGCCCGTCAAAAGCGATGGGTTCCACGTAAAGGTCGGTCACGTGTGACTCGATGCGGACATCTGCTACCTTTGAGGGCTGGGCCGCCTCCAGAGCCTTTGCCGTGTAGACGCTCTCCCAGGCAATCTCCGGGATGACCCAATCGACTTCAGGGTCGACCGTGTGTTCGGGAGCCCGTCCGACCGCGAACGCCAGAGACTTGGAGTCGTGGGACCACTTGAACAGGCCCAGCACCTTGTCCTCCATGGAGATGGTGTTCACGATGCGGCCGGAGCGGTCCATTACCACAATGCTGGTAGCGACGGGCTTCGGACCGTCCTCAGCGGGGTAGATCGCGTACTTGGTCCAGGTGGTCCCAGTCTTGCCCGGCAGTCTAGCCACGTTGTACATGGCTACGTACTGGCCGTCCGGCGACCAAGCCGGGTAGAAGCTAAGAGTATCGCCGTTCAAGGCAAAGGGCTTCTGAACCCCTGTCGCGGTCTCAAGCAGGTAGATACCGTGCTCGCTCGCTGCCTCATGCAGTTCGTAGACGTACGCGGAAGCATCGGGCGACAGCCTGGAGTAGAAGAGACCGTCATACGTCGGGAGTCCTTCCTTAACCGCGCGCGCGGTCTTGCCCTTTGTGTCAACAGTCCATATAGCCCCGGTCATGTCGAGGTAGAGCTTGCCTGTGGCAGGGTCGAACCTCATATTGCGGACATGGCCCATTTCCAACGGTATGAACGCAAACTCCTGGCTCTTGCCGGTAGTTATGTCGCCCCCCAGTATGCTGATGCCGCGCTTTCCCTTATTGGGGCCTTGATTCTGGTCGCCGACCGCGAGGAAGGCGCACTCTGTGGGAGACATCCAACCGACAGTCAGGAAGTCGAGGGACGCTGATGATGCCAGGTAAGAGTTGTCAACCCGGTACAGCTGGACTTCCTCGCTGTCGCCTTCGGTCAGAGGGACGGCGGCCACCACCCGCTCTTCGGGTCCGGCTTGAACCAGGAGCAAGTACTTGCCGTCAGGGGAGATGCTCGTCTTTGCGCTGTCCGACGCAACCCAGTAGTCCACATTCCAGGACTTCACGATTCTCGGATCAAGGACTTTCTCGGTCACAGGAGCCGGAGGCGTACAAGCTGAAACGGCCACAGCAATGAGCAGGACCGCCACTACTGCCAGATTGATTGGTCTTCGCAACCCAGACATCTCCTCTCGAGTCCAGACAACCGCAAGCGCACACTCTCACCTACTCTGAACCCTTAACACTTACACAATGACTTAGACAGGATGGAATCGCAATGCGTTCCTGAGGAGCACAGTCGTCGGCCGGGCGGCGAGCGTGGGCCCGGACTACGACCGCAGGTAGAACACCTTTTTGACGAATGCCAGGAAGGTCACGTTTTGGTACAAAGCGAGTTCCCTGGTCAGGTTGTGAAGGCTCCACTTCTGGAGCGTGAGCTGTTGCGACTCCTGCTCGTACCGGTCGTCGATCTGCATCCTGTCGCTGGCGTAGCCGGCCTTGAGTTCGTCAATCTTGCGCAGCACAGGGTCCTCTCTCTTGGCGTACTTGGCGCGGACCGCGTCCTTTTTCCGGGCCGCCTCCGCCCTCGCTCGTTCCTCCTGCTTTGTGAGGGGCTCTCTCTTGTTCCTGTAGTACTTCATGACCGACTGCGCCCGCTTGCCCAAAAACAGGACCGGCGTTGATTTGGCTATCTTGGCCAGCTCATCGGCCTCAGCCTTGTTAAGCTCTTCACGCCTGTGCGCGATACCGTCGAGGTAGCGGGCAAGCCACGCGTCGACGGCCGCCAACTCCTCCTGCTCCTGAGCGGAAAGATCCGATATCTTGGCGCTCAGGTTTCCGACGCTCCTGTCCTGCCGCTGCATGAGCCGGTCTCGGTCTCGCTCCAGTTGCCGCATAGCTGCTTCTATCCTCCGGATCTCCCTCTTGGTCCCCGCAACCTGTACGATCAGGGACATCTTTCTGGTGAACTCGCCGCGCCCCCGGTACCTCATTGCTAGCGCGACAGCTGCGGCCACCCCGGCCGCTACCGACCCCCACCCGGCAACGGCGGCTGCGATCTGGCCCAACGAGGCAAGACGCGCCAGAGCCAGCATCAGCAGTAGCGAGGATATGACCGAAGCTCTCTCAACGGTAAAGGGAGGGCCGAGTTCAACCTGGGGAGTATCCATGTGGTCCAGGACCCACTCGGGAAGCTGGCTTCCCGCCGCAGCCCCTTGAGCGCTCGCCGCGGCCTGGGATGCCCCCGTCGACAACCCGTGCGCGCCCTGGCCCACTACGACCCAGGATTGCGACTGGGCCGGCAAGACCAGTGGCGACGGAATACGAGAACCGTCGATCACAGGTATCTGTGCAAGATCGCTGCAGGAGATGATGGAACGGAAGGCTGCCGCCATCTGGCGCAAAGCCTCGCTGGGAGACTCCCTTAGCGCCCTCAGGACCTTGGAGGACTTGGGGTCCGCGAAGTCCCTGCGGGAGAACAGCAGCTGCTCATTGAAGCCGCCCGCGAGATCCCAGAGGTCTGGCTGCACAGACAGAGCGACGATCGAAAGATAGATCACCCACTCGGAGAAGTGGTCAAGGTGCGGGCCAAAATCCCGCTCGGACCTTCGAGGGTGCTGGTAATTGGGATGACCGACCTCGTGGCTTGGCATCCCCTTGAGTTGGGGAACGTACATCCCGTCGTAGTCAACCAGCCGGAGGGAACCCCCAACTACCATGACGTTTCCGTGCTGCAGGTCTCCGTGAGCTATATTGCAGCGCCTGAGGTCACGAGACATGCGGGAGAACTGGTCGGCCAGCCGGATGAGCGCGTCCCTGTCCTTCCGGATGCGCTCGATATATACATTTAGGGGTTCGCCGTCCACCCACTCCATCTTCAGAGCCGGATACCACTGGCCGCGGATGTTGACTCCGTTGCGCAGGTATTGAAACCCGGCGGTGTAGGGCAGCCGGGCCTCGTTGAGGTATCGGCCGATGGACGCGTATCGCTGCTCCATGTCCTGATGGTAATGGAGAAAGCAGCGCACGGCCCACTTGCGGCCGCCGCAATCAACTTGATAGACGCTGGCAAAGCCCCCGGTGATAGGCTTGGGAAGGCCCAGCCGATCGGTCACCGGGACCCCTTTTTGCAGTTCCGGATCTGAAAACGAAAGCCGGGGGTTCTGCAACGCGTCCTGATAATCGCTCATCGTGGGCCAGGGCATCGCTAGACCTCAAACCACCCTTATGCAGGTGAGGGTTACGTCGTCATTGCGCATCTGACCGGACCGGCGAAGGCGCAGCACAAACTCGCGAAAGCCGACTTCATCGCCCTCAAGGTCTCTCCGTTCAGACAACACTCCGTTCCCGTCGCCCTCGGGGTCGATGAACAGGGAATCCAGGTTCTCCCAGGGTTTCTCTCCAGCCTCCACCTGACGTAGGAACCACGCCGAGAGAGCGTCGGTCATGAGGTAGAACGTGTCTCCCCTTTCTGCCGTTCCGCCCGTCTCAACCAGCCGGTCCAGGTAGCGCGCGTTCCTCGCCGGGTTGCTGGACAGGAGGACCGGTCGCGAACCGAACTCATCCGACGACTTCAGGGGAAAGCTGACACGAAGCCTATCTTGACTGACTCCAAACAGGCAGGTATCTCCCATGGCCGCGGCGTCCCACCTGCACGTCTCACCGCCCTCACGGAGCAGGAACGCGACGCCGAGAAGCGTTGCGAATGGTCCGGTAGCCAGTCCTTCTTCTTCCCACCACTGGACGGGGCGTCCGGCCTCTTCCCTCTTCTTCAGGTAGGCGGTCTTCCACGTCTCCCAGGAGTCGCAAGCGCGCGACACGACCTGCCTGAGCGATGACGCTGTAGGACGAGGCGAGGCCCTGCAGAAGGATCGGACCAGGATCTTCGCCCACGCTCCCGACAGCATGCCTTCGCTGGCGCCGTCAGCCATGGCGAAGCGGAGTATGCGGCCCTTCCGGTCCCTCAAGTTCTGAGGGTGAAAGGCGTCCTCGTACTCCGCTTCCGAGTTCCCTTCCTTGGGGGTCCACAGGACCCCGGCACGGATGTCTAGACCCATTTATCTGAGGTTTGAGGGCCTCGTCCCGATATCGAGGAAACGGATGACCGAGACTATGTCGGCGTTGAACACAAAGCCACGGGTGTTCTCAGAGGCCCTAAAGCCTTCTTCCTGAGCGATCCCCCTCATGTACTCCGGAAGGATGCTGGACATGTTGAACAGAGTCCTGGCGTAGTTGTCGGGGAGGCCGTCCGCCGAATCCGGGAACTCTATCGGCGTCCCGCTGTGCGACGACAGGTGCAGGTTGAACAGCAAGACGTTGCCGTCGCTCGTAGTCAGGGAGGTGAGCGCCTGGGCGGGCCCTGTCGGATCGCCATCGGTGGCCTCGCCGTCGGTGATGTTGATGACGATCGGCGGGAAGCAGTCAGGGTGCTGGGCTATCCATCCCTGGAGAATGGTAGCGGCGCGGCTTAAGGCCCCGCACATTGGAGTGCCGCCATTGGCCACGGGGTCGAACCATATGGGGAACTTGATGGTCTGATCCACCAGGCCGCCTGCTCCGTCGTCCACCTTCTTCACGCGCTCATCTACTCGCGCGGGATTGGCCGCAACCTCGCTGATGGGCACCAGCTCGCGCCCGGCAAGCGCGCCGGCGAACGCGGGACCCGGCCTATGGCCGTACCCGATGACGCCCACATTGTAGTAGTCCCTCACACCCTCGGTCTTGGCGCATTTGATAACAAGGTTCTGCAGCAGGCGGTTTATGGCATCGGCGACGCCGTCAGCCTTTCTCTTGCCGGAATCCACACCAAAGGGATCCCGCATGGATCCTGATTGGTCGATCAGGAAGAGGAAGCAAGACGGGTTCGACCTCGAAATCTCAGCTATGTAGGGCACGAGCGGATACCTCCTTCAAGAAATCTGTCATCCCAAATAAGACGTTTCCTTGGGCGGTTAGGTTAGCGGGCCTGTCCGGTACATTCTCACTATCGGGGCATCACTCCTGCGCAGCGCTGATTCGAAGGACCTTCCGAACATCACTACGCGCGTAGACACCGCCGGTCACACATGAGGAATAGCCCAGCGTGAGGCCGACATGGTGGGTCCTGGGCGCCGCGCTGGCGGATGGCTACCTGTTGCGGATGCGGAATAGTCGCCCCGCCTTGACACCTGTGGGTTTGCCGTCCTTTACGGCGAATCTGCCGTCTACGAGGACATGGCTGATCCCGGTGTTGTCCCGGAGTGGAGCGACATAGTCCGCGCCGTCGAGCACCGACTCCGGGTCAAACACAACGATGTCGGCGTCACAGCCCTCGCGTATGACGCCCTTGCCCGAGAGGGAGTACGTGGTCGCGGCAAGGCCGGTCATCCTGCGAACAGCTTCTTCGAGCGTAAGGACATTCTGCTCGCGGACATAGCGACCGAGCACCCGGGGGAAGGTCCCGATGGCCCTGGGATGCGTCATCGGCATGCCGGGAACGTACAACGCATCAGTGCCGATCATGCACCTCGGGTGGCGCAACAATGTGACGATGTCATCCTCCGCCATGGAATAGCAGATATGGATAGCGGCGAGTTGGTTAAGACGCAGGAGGTTGACGTACGCGTCAAACGGGTCGATACCCCGTGCCGCCGCGTACTCGGCTATGGTCTTCCCGACCGCATCGGGTGTCTTTGGCGCTTGGATAATGAGCAGGTTGGAGAAGCCGCTCTCCAGGACGTCGTTGTCCCATTCCTCAGTAGGATGGTAGATACGGTGCCGGAGTTCCTTGACGTAGGATGGGTCTTTAAGCCGCCGGAGCAAGACCTCCTGACCTTCGACAAAGCATGAAGGGGGCAAGGTAGCGCTCAGCATAGTGGAGCTGGCGGCATACGGGTATATGTCGTGAGTTGCCCACTCGCCATATTCGTCCAGCATCCGACAGGTCGTCTTCACCTTGCCCCAGTTGGTCTTACCGGTGGCCTTGTGGTGAGAGATATTGACTCTCGCGCCAGTCCGCCGTCCCACATCCAGGGTTTCGGCCACGCTTTCAACCAAAAGAAACCCCTGATTACGGATGTGGGAGGTATAGATGCCTCCGTACTCGCCCACGACCTTGCACAGGGCCTCGATCTCCTCTGGCCCAGCGAAGGATCCGGGCGCGTACATGAGTCCCGTGGAGATGCCCATGGCGCCGGATCGCATCCCTTCCTCAACTAGCGCCGCCATGGCGTCGATTTCACCTTTGCCGGGCTTGGCGGAGGAAAGGCCCATTACAGCCATGCGAAGAGTGCCGTGAGGTATGAAGAGAGCCAAGTTGATCCCCATGGGCAGAGTTTCCATGTAGTCCATGTAGGCGCCAAAGGACGCAAATCTGGCGTGATCGGGATATACCGGCGCGCCTTGCCTCTGAAAGTAACCCAGGCAGATCTGTAGATGCCGCTCACCGACTGGCGCCGGCCCCAGGCCGCATTGGCCAGCGATCTCCGTGGTGATGCCCTGCTTCAGTTTTGACTCCCGGAGCGGGTCGACGAAAGCAAACAGGTCCGAGTGACCGTGTACATCGATGAAGCCGGGAGCGACCACCTGCCCCTGTACATCCAGGACTTGGGCTGCCTGCGGTTGCGACGCGCCAACGTACGCGATCTTACCGTCCTTTACACCTACAGAACCGGCGCGGCGAGCGGCGCCGGTTCCGTCCACTATAGCTGCGTTCTTGAGCAATATGTCTAGCACGGAGCATTCACTCTTTCAGAACCGGATTCTCTCGGAAGTCCCGGCCCCACAGGGCCTACAGGCCCGCTACGAGATACCTTGGGCAGCCTTCTCTGCGTTCATCTGGGCGACTTCCTCGTCGAGTTTTATGTTCAGGGAGATCAGGAGCATGATGACGCCGAACGCCAGCGGCACGACGCTTTGATACGAGATAATCATGTTGATGGCGCCTGTGGTCTGCTCGGCGGCGCCGGCGACGTAGCCCGTCAGCTGCAGGCCAAAACCCACCATGAGGCTGGCCACCGAAGACCCGCACTTGGCCACAAATCCACTCAGCGTACTCATGAGGTTCTCAATACGCCTGCCGTGCTTCCACTCGAGAAGGTCAACCAGGTCGGCGCGGTTGGTGCTGAACAGCACGATGTTGAAGCCCACGCTCATGCCCATAATGAGCCCGCCAGCCGCCGCAAATGCCAGAGAACGCGGGTTCAGCAGGAACACGCCCTTCGAGAGAATGAGGAGACACGAGCCACATATCATGGATACCCGGCGGCCGTAGCGCTTGCTAATGCTGGAGACCACGGGAAGGATTATCAGCGACCCGCCTGCGAACGCGCCCAGTATCACGGTTACGCGACCAGGCGCCTTGAGGACATAGGTGGCGTAGTACGTGATGCTGCTTGTCACCACCAGGTTCGATGAGAAGTAGAGCAGCGTAAACACAGAGTTCTGGAGCCAGCTTCTGTTCTTCACCATCATCATGAGGGCCGACTTTGCGGAGATCTTCTCCTCTTCCTCAGCGATAGGCTTGACCCGCTCCCGCGTCGAGACGTAACAGTGCAGGCAACCTGCTATGATAATGGCCCCAATGACCATGGAACCCATGAGGAAACCACGTTCCTGGTTGATGATGTTGCCGGCTGCGTCGGTGCCTCCGAAAGCGCGCACGATCGGCCAAAGGGCGAGCGAAGCCAGGACGCCGCCGAGACTCGCGGCCCCGGAGACATAGGCGTTGATGCTGATGCGCTCTTTGACATCGGCGGTCGCCAGCATGGGGAGCCCATAGGCGGGCAGCCGGATCAGTGTGCCCATCGTGTCAAAGATCAAGTACACCAGGAAGGCATATGCAAACTTCAGAGCAGTAGAAGTTATGTTCACCTTGGTGAACATCGCCACGCACATGAGAGCGAGAGGTCCACAAAAGTAGAGCGCATAGGGGCGAACGCGTTCGCCGCTCCTAAAGCGCCTGTTATCTGCAAAGAAACCGAGGATCGGATCATTGACTCCATCCCAGACGCGCCCTAACATCAGCAGTACTCCCGCAAGCCCCGGAAGAAGCCCGAACACGTCAGTCAGGTAGTAGAGCAGGAATGTGCTGACAAACTGCTCAACCAGGTTGATCGAAAGGGTGAGACTACCCATGCCGAGTTTCTCCCCGAGCCTTACCCTTCCATCCGCATTGGAGCCCTCCATTTCTACACCCCCTCTGCATTGATCTAAGCGTAAGCCAATCTTGTCATTAGATGGTAATATGAAATAGAAATGCAGATATATAGCCCTGGCCTATAGGAGGGTGAGCTTGGACATGCGCATGGAACAGGTACAGCAGGTCATGGCCATCGCCGCAACCGGGTCAATCAGCAAAGCCGCAGCCAAACTGTACATATCGCAACCTAGCCTGTCGGTTTCTCTCAAGAACCTGGAGAAGGAGATCGGCCAACCCCTGTTCAGGCGCTGCGGCAAAGGCGTGGAACTCACGCCTTTCGGCAGCGAGTTCCTCTCCTATGCGCAGAACGCCTACCACCAGTTCCGCATGCTGGAGAGTATCTGTGAGAGGTCGACCGAGTCCCCAAGGCTCACATTCAGTGTGGCAAGCCAGTACTTGAGGTTCGCGCACTCGCTGTTTGTGGAGATGTACCACAAGCACAACACTCCCTACATGTACTTCGTGTTCTCGGAAGGTTCGTTTCCCGAGGTCCTGGATGCGGTGCGCCTGCAAGAGGCCGAGATCGGCGTTGTAGTGATCTCAAGACTGCGAAGGCGTATGATGCAACGGCTCTTCTCCAGTAGCGGAGTTGAGTGCGGTTACCTGTGCAGCCAGCGGGCCGCGATCATAGTCGGGAAGCGCAACCCGCTGTACGCGCAGGAAAGCCAGTATGTGACCTCGGAACAGCTCGATGAGTACCCGATGGTGGTCTACAAGGACGTCAACTACGGGTTTGCCGCCGAGTGGGAGCATCTTGGACTGGATAACCCGAAGAAGCGTATTGTTGTCTCCGACCGCGCTACGATGAACGAGTTCATTGCGAACACGGATGCGTACACCGTAGCGGTGCATTCCGAGAAGGCTTACTCCGAGACAGCCTACTACGATGACCGGCGACCGCTATACCTCTCGGACAGGTCGTTGGACCTTGACCTGTGTTGTATTACTAACAAGAGTAGGCCTCTCTCAGCGATCGCCAGGGAGTACTTGGCGGAGCTCAAGCGGATAGTCGCTGTGTGAGTCCACGTGGTAAACCGGCGGAATATGTACGGGCAGTCCTGGCAAAGATTAGCGTATGGGCATTGATCAGGTTGTAGTGAAGGAAGCGCTGGTCGAGAGCCTGACCCACGCTGTGGCCATGGCTCCGGCGCTGCTCTTGGTGTTCATACTTATGGAAGTGATCTCCCACGGCGCACGTCACGCCCACCTGGCCTCAGCCCTCCGGCACAACGTAGCCGGACCCGTGGCTGCGGCAGGCCTCGGGCTGCTACCCCAGTGCGGCTTCTCCGTGGCGGCGACCATACTCTACGTCGAACGGATGATCCCCGCCGGTTCCGTCCTCGCGTCCTACATCGCGACATCGGACGAAGCCGTGCCAATCCTGGTGGCCAATCCCGCGACCCTCCCCTGGGTGTTGCCCCTCATAGCCGCCAAGTTCGTCTGGGGGATCGCGGTGGGTTCGGGCGTGAACGTAGCGAGCCAGATCCTGAGGAAAGCCAGGGCAGGCAAGCGGAGCCGGGCGCCGGAGTCCCCGGGTTCACGACGGGAAACCTCACCCGGAGACCGCCACGCACATTCCCACTCGGGCGGAGGGAGCTGCGTAGGTGAGAAGGCCTATCTCAGGGACTACCTTCCCCACGCCTTGTACAGGACCGCGAGAACGGTCGCGATGGTGTTCGTGCTCTCGTCGTTGCTCCACCTGGCAGGGGAGTTCGCGCATGACCGCCTGCCCGGCGCCCTGGCGGCGTCGGCGGCGTGGCAGCCGCTGGCGGCGTCTCTGGTCGGCCTGATTCCATCCTGCGCGACATCGGTAGCCCTGGCTGAGGGCTTCAGCGCCGGCGTTGTCTCCTTCCCCGCGCTCCTCGCGGGACTAACCGCCAACTCCGGGATGGGGCTACTAGTGCTCTTCAAGGAGTCCCGCGACAGGCGACGGTCAACCGTTGTCACCGCTCTGCTGGTAGCCTCGGCGTACCTTGCGGGCGCCCTAGCCCAACTCTTCCTGTAGCGCCATTGCATGTCAGCGCTGGTGCATCCCTCTATTATCTTTACGCCCCACCTGCCGGATGCTATCAGGGGACGCGGGCTTCGCTCTTGGCAGCATCCTGGATGGGCATGATATACTCTCAGTAATCTCCCCAAGGAGGACCGCCACTACAAGACGATGATCCGCTAGCTAAGGACTCGACAGGCCATAGTCGACCGGGCTTCACGGGCAACCCCGCGAAGCAGGCTAACGAATCTTCGGGAGTGAACCTCCGTGACGGTACTGCAGGTAAAGAACCTTTCTATCGCTTTCCAAGGAACCCCCATCCTCAACGACATATCTTCCGTGCTTGGAGTTGGCGCAAAGGCGGGTATCGTGGGGCCCAACGGCGCCGGCAAGACCACGCTCCTGAGGGTGATACTGGGGCAGATCCAGCCTGACCAGGGTTCAGTGGATTGGATCGGCAAGCCGCGGATCAGCTACGTGCCTCAAAGATGGGATCCCGGCGTCGATGTCACTCCCCTGGATGTCCTGGGATACGAGAAGGCATCGGTCTTGGGCCGCTTCGGGATCTCGCGTTCGCTGTGGGACCAACCCTGCTCCAACCTCTCCGGCGGCGAGAGGACACGCTTGCTGCTGGCCCGCGCTTTTTCGCTTGATCCGGAGGTACTGGTGCTGGACGAACCAACCAATCACCTGGACATCCCCGGGATCGAGTGGCTGGAGAAGACCGTCAAAGAGTTCCCGGGCTCCGTGCTGGTGGTATCTCACGACCGTACGTTCCTCGACGCGGTGTCGACGGAGATATGGGAGGTTAGGGACGCCCGTCTCACGACCTACTCGGGCGGGTACTCGGCCTACCAGGAACGACTCCGGGAAATGCAGGCCAACGAAGCCAAGGAGTACGCCAAGTGGCAGCGGCGAGTTAGGGCACTCACCATCGAAGTTGCCGATAGGCGGCAGTGGTACGACAAGGCGCACGATGACGCGGGACAGAATGACTTCTACCGCCGGAAGGCCAAGAAGCATGCCCGGCAGTTCAAGGCCAAGGAGACGATGCTTGAAAGGGCCATGGCCGAAAAGCCGGAGGTCAGACGGCCCGACATCACCCTCAAGGCTTCGGTGGATCACGCGGGCCACCGTACCCGTACGGTAGTCCGTGTGTCGGACCTGGTGTTCAGCTACGCAAACACACCTGCGGACTCTGCGACTGTCCGTCCCATCGCGACCGGGATCACAGCCAGCCTCGGCCCCAAGGACAAAGCAGGCCTAATCGGGCCCAACGGGTCGGGCAAGACAACGCTGATCCGGTTATTGCTAGGTGAACTGGATCCCCAGAGCGGCGTTGTCTGGCGCAACCCTGAATGCAGGATAGGGTACCTGTCACAGATGCTGGACGAACTTGACGCCGAGCGCAGCGTGACAGACAACGTCAGGATGAAGACCGGTCTCACGCCTGCGGAAGCGCGCAACCTTCTGGGCAAGCTGGGCATCATGGGCGATACCCAGCTTCAAGCTACTGGAACGCTCAGCATGGGTGAACGCACTCGCGTCGCTGTCTCGTGCCTGTGCTTTGGAACGTACGACGCGCTCATCCTGGATGAGCCGACCAACCACCTAGACGCCAATGCACGGGACTGCGTGGAGCAGGCCCTCACGTCATTTCCCGGCGCCCTTCTCGTGGCGACCCACGACCGGTACTTCCTGGACCGGGTGTGCAACACCATATGGAGCCTTGAGGAGGGCAGGATCCGCGTGGTGAAGGGCAACTACGCGGCGTACAGACAGGAACTGTCCAGAGAATCGCGGTCGGCGTCATTGAACGCGGCAGACGGCTCGGGAACAGGTCCTGGCCCTTCGGATGCGGATCTGGCCATGAAGGAACTAGGGCTTGAGACCGAGATAGCGTACCTGGTCTCCCGGATCGCGGCTGCGCGGACTCCTGCGGAGAAGGAGACCCTGGAGCAGCAGTACCAGACAACTCTGGGGAGTCTGAAGGCGATCCGCTCCGCGAGGGCGGTCCACAACGCCAAGGCAAGAGTCTCTGGCACAAGCGGCAGGAAGTGACGCCCACGCCAGTGAATCCTGTCGACACTAAGCAGCACGACAGGCTCCGGAGCGCTTTGCGGGAAGGAGGATCCTTGTGGCGACCTATGACAAAGCGCATGAACTTGCGCGAGAACTCAAAACGAGCACCGAGTACAAAGACTACCAGAGGGCCAAACAGGAGCTCCTTGCTAATGAGACGGCCCTGTCTATCTTGAAGGATTACCAGCGAAAGCGACTCGCGTTCGAAATGGAGGTTCTTTCGGGAAAGACTCCGGATAGTGCGAAGAAAGAGGAACTGGAAAAGGTGGCCGAGCTCGTGAGCATGCACGGAGCGGTCAAGAGGTTCCTTGACGCGGAGCAGCGGGTGATGGTCATGATGACCGACATACAGAGGATCCTCACAGAGGCCCTTGACCTCCTGGACTACCGCTGAGTAAAGGGCCGACTTTCGCCGGCCCCGTTACTGTCCTTACATGCGACATGCCCATACATGCGACACCTGGAGACTATGGCTTGCGTGGGGAGCCGGTGGTTACCTGCTTACCACCACTTTGCCGGCCTTGATCACGTACTTGATCTTGGAGATGTCCTGGAGCACCTTGATATCGTTTAGGGGATCGCCGTCCACCAGTATCATGTCCGCCCAGAAGCCTTCCTTGACCTGGCCCATCTTGTCGCCCCATCCCATGAGCTCGGAACCCATCCGAGTCGCGGCCACCAGAGCGTCGACTGGCTTCATCCCGGCATTGACCATGAGTTCGAGCTCAAGGGCGTTCTTGCCGTGATAGTTGAACGGCGTGGCGGAGTCGGTCCCCATGGCGATCTTGACTCCGGCGGCATAGGCCTTCTTGAAGCTGGCCACATGGGCCTCCTGCGCCTCCATAGCCTTCCTTACGCCATACTCGGGGATGCCCGCCTTGGTCCCGTTCACAACGATGTTGTGAACCGCCGCGAGGGTCGGGACTAGGAACACGTCGTTCTTGAGCATGAGCTCGATGATCTCATCGGTCAGGTAGAACCCGTGCTCGATCGAGGAAATCCCCGCGAGAATGGCGTTCTTGATCCCGTTTGAACCCTGGGCGTGGGCCATAGTCTTCTTGCCCACGTTGTGGGCTTCTTCGATGGCTGCCCGCATCTCTTCGACAGTGAGGCCTCGGGCGGTTGGCACGTCGCCTTCAGACATGACGCCGCCCGTCGCGTGCATCTTGAGATGGTCGGCGCCGTCGCGGAGCTGCTCCCTGGCGGCCTTGCGCGCCTCATCGGGGCTGTCCACCACGTGTCTCCCGGCAAACTGCACCTCGGGAGGCCAGCCGTTCCTGGTGTCGCCGTGGCCACCGGTGATGGAGAGACCCTGGCAGGCGACCTGCATCCTGGGTCCCGGTACCATCCCTTCGTTCACTGCCTGCTTAAGCGCAACGTCAACAAGGAAACTGGCTCCGGCGTCGCGGATGGCGGTAAAGCCCGCCTCCAGCGTCGCCTTTGCGTGCTGAGCCGCCCGCAACGCTTTGTGGGGGACCAACTCCTTGGCGCTCTTCACGAAGTTCGGGTCGCCCGCCATCGTGATGTGGACGTGGCAGTCAACCAAGCCCGGCATGAGGAACTTGCCGGCGCAGTCGATGACTTCCGCGTTCTCAGGCAGAGTCATCTCACCGGAGCCGACCGTGGTTATGCGGTCGTTCTCGGCGATCACGGTTACCGGCCCGTAAGGCGGCTTTCCGGTCCCGTCAAACAGGTTCGCGTTCTTGAGTACGAGCGGCATTCTGTCCACCTCTTCCTTGTCTTCTGCATAATGATTCATCGCCTACTTCGCCCCGTGCGGTGGTTATCCTCTTGTAACTATGGATGCCAGAGGAACATAACATGCAGTGATTCAATCTCGGGGAGGGAATCGAAGTGGGAGGACCCGGACCTGTTTTCCCCAACTGGGCGTTCATCCTTTTCCTGATCCTGATACTTCTCGTGTTCGGAATCACCTGCGGCATCTGCTAGGACTCGCGGGTGCAAAGGGGACAGCGACCGCTGTCCCCTTCTTCATTTGCGGAATGCCTTACGCTACAATAGTGAGGCCCAGCAGTACAGGAAGGAGCCTACAGTTGGACCTAGCCAGAGTAGCGTTGCTGTCAGCAGTAGTCGGGATAGTCGGGACCGGAACCGGGGGCGTCATTGTGGCCCTCCGGGGAAACCCAAGCAAAAGGACTCTTTCCTTGTTCCTCGGCATCTCAGCAGGCGTGATGATCTCCATGGTCGCCTTCGACCTCATGCCCGGAGCCTTCGAGATGGCAGGCACCTGGATCTCCCTCGGTGCGTTCCTAGCGGGGGCACTGGCGCTTACCGCGCTCGATCTAGTGATGCCCCACATGCACCACATGACCACCGACAAGGAGAGCTCCCGCTTTACCCGGACTGCCCTCGTAGTTGCCGTCGGCATTGGAATGCATGACCTGCCTGAGGGCCTTGCTGTCGGAGCAGGCCTTGAGTCAGCATCCTCGCTAGGCCTCAGAATCGCGATCCTCATGTTCCTCCACAACATACCTGAAGGCATGGCAGTCGCAGCCCCCCTTGCCGCAATCGGCAAGAGCAGGTCAAACATGATGCTCGTGAGCGCCCTGACAGGGGTTCCATCCGTAATCGGCGCGCTCCTGGGTTCGGTGATCGGCGTCTCCCCAATGATCTTGGGCATTTCTATGGCCTTCGCGGCAGGCGCGATGCTGTTCGTCACCTTCGATGAACTGGTTCCCGGGGCGTGCGAGATGCCGAACGTCGGGCACGCCGGTACCCTGGGGGCCGTGGCCGGAGTCATTGCCAGCATAGCGATATCTAGGCTCCTTACCCCATAGCTAAGAGCGCCAGTTGCGGCCACTCGCGACCGGCCCTGGCGGGCGGGCTGGACGCATTGCCCCATTACACCGAAGTAAAGGATGAGAGGGGGCGATGGAGATGGGGCGCCGGGTCCTTGGAAGCGTGCTGCTATCCGGATTGCTCGCGGCCGTATCTATTGTGGCTCTCTGCCCGGCCCCTGAATGGATGGCACAGAGGATCGCATTCGCTGCACCGCCGGCAGTGAACACCTCTTCTCCGGCTCCCGATGAAACCGCGGTATACCAAACAGTTAGCCATGCGGTCGCTGAACTGCAGGCAGCCCTGCACCGTAAGGTCGCCTCAACCCTCGTACACAAAGTCGAGGGCAAGACCTCGGGTACGTCCTACGAGTCAACATGGCAAGTGACGGTACGGTACTGGCTGGACTACGCGAAGCCTGACGAGGTCCCCTATCTCAAAGGCATGCAGAAGTGTCTCACTGAGTTCGGAGGGACGAGCGACAAGGAGTGGCTGGCGTGGGCCCAGGGCCAGGTAGACCGCATGCGCTCCGAGTACGCGGAGGAAATCGCTTTCCAACAGAAGGCGGAGCTGGACGTGCTGGTTACGGGCACGGTAGACGAAGCCGGGAACCCGATCCCATCCTCGCTGAAGGTGTTCCACGTGACCGGCTCGGAACCGTTATCCATTAGCGCAGAGACCCTGGCCGCTCCAAGCGATAGGATGATGGAGCAGGCCGGTTACTACTACCTGAAGGACCGGCTTGATGCCCAGTCCGCATCGTCCGGTTCAACGCAGGGCGGAACGTCAACCCCAGAGCAGGGAGCAACGCCCGGCACTTCACCCTCATCAACCTCGCCGTCCTCACCCGCTGGGATACGCGGATCCGTGAGCACCAACACTCGTATCCTGTTCGCGGGCATCGCAGTGCTGTCTCTGCTTGCCGTGATCCTGGCCCTCAACCAGTACCTCGTCGGAAAGAGCAAACGCTGAGCAGTCTTCTCGCATTTCGTTGACATACGCGCTACCTAAGAGTATTGTCGTTTTGCTCAGTTGCTTTCTGTTCATACTTCCACGCGCAAAGAGGTGAGTTCGTTGAGCACAGACGGCCCCAGTTGGCAATCTGACTCTGTCCCCTTAACGCATACTGAAGGGGAGCGGACTCCCCATCAAGAGATTAGACGGTAGCGCTGTAGCCTGCTTCTTGCGCATTACGTCCGTCTCAGACCGCCAGTCCGCCCCCTGAACGAGTAGTTGTTACTCAGCTCAATGAAAGTCCGACCTGCAACGGGATAAGGCTATCCATGGTCGGACGAGGGAGGGATTGGCTATGGCTTGCTTCGAAAAGCCCGAGATCAAGGAACTAATCCAAAGCCGGAACTGGGCCGGTCTACGCGAGAAGGTATCCTCCTGGCGCGTCCCGGACATAGCGGACCTCCTGGCCGATCTTGAGAAACCCGACCGTGTGCTCCTGTTCAGGTGTCTTCCCCGGACGGTTGCCACTGAGGTCTTTTTGGAGTTCGAAACCCCTGACCAGGAGAATCTGCTCGCCGAGCTGACCGATGAGGAGACCCGAAGCCTGCTTGCCGATCTTGCGCCCGACGACAGGACGGACCTGCTTGAGGAGCTTCCCGGTCAGGCAACCCAGCGGCTCATGAACCTCTTGTCTCCTGAGGACCTCAAAGAGGCAAGGCAGCTGCTGGGCTACCCTGAGGACAGCGTCGGCCGGTTGATGACGCCCAACTACGTGGCTGTAAGGCCCGAATGGACGGTCGGCGCTTCAATGGACCACATAAGGAAGATGGGCCGGGACTCCGAGACGGTCAACGTGGTCTACGTGACTGATTCATCGTGGAGACTGCTGGGAGCTGCGTCCCTCCGCCAGTTGGTCCTTTCGGAATCGTCTACTCTCGTCGGCAGCATTATGACCACCCCGGCTGTCTCACTTTCGGCGTTTGCCGATAGCGAAGAGGCGGCCAGGACCATGAAGAAGTACGGCCTTCTGGTTCTGCCGGTTGTTGACTCGGACGGGATCCTGGTGGGCATCGTGACCAGCGACGACGTCTTTGACGTGGCGGTTGAGGAAGCCACCGAGGACTTCCACAAAGGAGCGGGCGTCAACCCATTGCGGGTGCGCTTTGGAGACGCCGGCATAGGCCTCCTCTACAAGAACCGGATCGGGTGGCTGATGTCCCTTATTATCGTCGACCTCGTCGCCGCGGGAGTGATAGCCAGGTACGAGGAGGCCATCTCCAAAGTTGTCGCTCTAGTGTTCTTCCTTCCGCTGCTCATCGGCTGTGGCGGGAACGCAGGCGCTCAAGCGTCGACCCTGGTGATCAGAGATATGGCCACAGGCGACGTCGAGTACAAGGACTGGCTGACTCTCCTTCTCAAGGAAGCGGGGATTGCCCTCTTGCTGGGGCTCACTGTGAGCCTGGTGGTTTGGGGCCCCGGCGTTCTACAGGGGGGCTCGCGAGTCGGAGTGGTAGTGGCCCTGAGCAGCGCCGCAATAGTGACTCTGAGCGGCGTAATCGGAATCGCAACTCCAATTCTGGTAGGCAGGCTCGGCTTCGATCCTGCAGCGTCAGCGTCGCCGGTGATCACGTCAATAGCAGACATACTGGGAGTCATCATCTACTTCAGCATCGCGAGTTGGTATCTCGGACTATAGGCCCGGTTAGGAGGTGCGCAAATGTACATGAGGAAACCCGAAGTCAAGGGACTTATCGAGAAGCGGGATTGGACCAAGCTTAGAGAACTCGCCACCAAGTGGGCTGTCGCCGACGTGGCTGAGCTCCTGCGAAACCTGGAAAAGCCGGATAGGGTCGTGTTCTACCGGTCGCTGCCCCGCCTTCTGGCGGCGGAAGTGTTCGCGTTTTTTGAGCGCGACGAGCAGGACGCATTCCTCCAGGATCTGACCGATGAAGAGGCGCGGGTCCTCATGGAGAACCTGGCGCCCGACGACCGGACAGCTTTACTCGAGGAACTGCCCGCCGAAGTGACTCAGAGGCTCCTCAGCTACCTGAGTCCAGATGACCTGAAACAGGCGCGACAGCTGCTGGGATACCCCGAGGAAAGCGTCGGAAGGCTGATGACGCCCGACTATATCTCGGTGAAGCCTGACTTCACGGTGAGTCAGGTGATGGAGGAGATCCGCAGGAAGGGCCAGGACAGCGAGACCATTAACGCCATCTACGTCACGGATCCGGTGGGCCGGCTTACGGGTTCAGTCGCCCTTGGCCAGGTGGTGCTGGCCAACCCTGCCGACAGGGTGAGGGGACTCATGAGAGCTCCCGCGATTAGCGCCAGCGCCTTCGACGACCGTGAGGAAGCTGCGAGGCTAATGGCGAGGTACGACTTGCCGGTCCTGCCGGTGGTCGACTCCCAGGGTGTGCTGGTCGGCATAGTGACAGCGGACGACGTTCTGGAGGTCGCCCAGGAGGAAACCACTGAAGACTTCCACAAGGCCGCGGGCGTGACTCCGCTCCACGTACCGCTGAAGGATGCCAAGCCCGGGCTCATCTACAAGAGCAGGGTCATATGGCTGCTTCTCCTTATCGGGGTGTACCTGATCTCAGGCAGCATCATGTCCAAGTTTGAGGATGTGATCGCCACAGTGGTACCGCTGGTCTTCTTCATGCCCCTCCTCATCGACGGGGCAGGAAACGCGGGCGCGCAATCCGCGGCCCTCATGGTCCGGGCTCTCGCCACAGGTGACGTCGAAAGCAAGGAATGGGTACGGGTACTCACCCGCGAGATTGGCCTGTCGCTGGCACTGGGAGCAACCATGGGCGTGACGGTCTGGGCTGTGGCCGCATTTCGAACCGGCGGTTCCATCGGCATCATCGTTGGAGCCTCAATGGTGATCTCTGTACTGATCGCATGCTTGGTTGGCATCGCGATCCCGTTTGCGATGGCTAAGTTTGGGATGGACCCTGCGGCGGCCAGTTCACCGCTTGTCACTTCGGTCGCGGACATTCTCGGGGTCCTGATCTACTTCTCTACGGCAAAACTGGTATTGGGCCTGTAGGTAGATGATCGACTGCGCATCCGGCTGGATGCCCATTTGGTATGCCCAGCGGGATGCGCAGTTGCTGTCTCGCTATCTCGAAGCGCGCGCACGTATGCGCTACCTCGGCTTACACCTTGAACCGCCCTAGCGACTCCAGAAGTGTCTGGGCCATGCCCGCGAGCGACTGGGACAGGTTCGCAACCTGGGCGATGGCCTCGCTCACCTGCATAGTGGAGGCCTGCATTTCCTCGCT
The DNA here is from genome assembly GCA_964602455.1 of uncultured Eubacteriales bacterium. Classification (GTDB taxonomy): domain Bacteria; phylum Bacillota; class Sulfobacillia; order Fermentithermobacillales; family Fermentithermobacillaceae; genus JBBDIP01. The sequence goes on from CAZRRG010000009.1 coordinate 28,232, forward strand.
AGCCGCGGCGTTTTCCTCAGATATGGCCGCCACTCCGTCGATCAGGGTCTGAACTCCTTGGGTGCTAGCCGCCATCTCCTCAGTAGCAGCGGAGTTGTCTTGAGCCACCGATACTATCTTCGCGAGGGCCTCTCCCACTCTGTCGCTGGACTCCTTCAACACTGCCGCGGCGCCTTCGAGCTCACTAACCAACGACTGGGTCTCGGCCGCCCCGCCTAGGATTGCATCCAGCGAAACGCCTGCCTGCTGCGCTACCGAACTCCCAACCTCGACCTCGCGAACGCTGGTCTCGGTAGCGGCAACGGTATCCTCGACCGCCTTTCTCACCTTGACGATCACATCAGAAATGGACTTGGTCTCAGCTAGCGACCTTTCCGCCAGGTTCCTTACCTCGTCGGCAACAACGGCAAACCCGCGCCCGTACTCGCCTGCCCGCGCAGCCTCAATGGCCGCGTTCAGGGCCAACAGGTTCGTCTGGGAAGCGATCTCATCTATGACTCCGACGATGTTGCTGATATCGGCCGAGAGCTGGTGAAGCTCGCCGATCTTCTGCGATACGGTAACCGTGGATGAGTATATCCGTCCCATGCTGTCCAGAAGGCTCCTCACTGACTTGCCGCCCTCCGATGCCGCGACCGCGTTATCTGACGTCCTGGCGCTCACTGCCGACAGCATCTCCACCAGTCCCGCAATGGACCTGTCCGCCTCTCCCAGCGCTTCAGTGGTGATCTGGATCGCGTCCATTTGATGCTGAGCCCCGCTGGCGACCTGCTCGACTGCCGCCGCCAGTTGCATCATGGAGGAAGCCGTGGCTGTGGCTGACTCGCTTTGCTGCTGGTTTCCTTGACTCACCTGCTCGGAGGTCTTGGCGACCTGGTCCGCTACCATAGCGGTCTCCTCCGCATTGGCCGAGAGTTCCTCACATGCGGCCGCCACCTGTTCGGCGGAAGAGGAGGCTTCACGGATGACAGACTCCAGACTGGCCATCATTGTCCCGAAAGCATCGGCAAGGGAGCGGATCTCGTCACCCGACTTCACTTCGGGTATGTTCACGGCGAGGTTTCCGCCTGCCGCCTCGGTTGCGGCCGTGGTCAACGCCACGATAGGTTTCGCGAGACCGTTCGACATTGACGCGGCCAGAACGGCTCCTACCACCAGCGTCAGCACGCCCACGCCGGTAGCCTGCAGTGTCGCCGCCGAGGTCAAAGAATCGATCTTCTCCCTCTGACCATCCACGTAGTTGCTGACGTTGGTCACCCAGGCGTCACAAGCTGCGTCGAACTCATCTATGAAGATTTCATCGCGGCCCAGGAGATGCTGAAGATCATCGGTGCGCTTCTCGTTGAGGGCCTTCATGATGAGGCTCTCGCTCTCCCATATGTCGAGGCGCAGTTCGCATATCTGCTCCCAGGCGCCGGCCGTTCCCTGGAAGCCATCCTCCTTGGACAGCTTCTTCACGAGCTCGTCCAACTCCAGGACAACTTGTGCGCCTTCCGTCAGCGCCGCTTCATAGTCCTCTACGGCCGATATGTCCCCGGTCAGGACATACCCTCTGATGCTGGCCACTTGCTGCGCAGTAACGGCTTTGAGAGCCTGGACCGCTCTTAGGACAGCAACCTCACGGTCGAGCAGCGTCCGGTACCCGCCGCCCACCCTCAGCAATGCTGTGAGGGCAAATGCGCTAACCACCACAAGCAGCACCAGGATCGCGGAGAACGCCGCAAGCAGCTTGGTCTTGATCCCCATTGAGCGCTTTAACACTGCTGGACACCCCTAGTTCACATATGTCTGTGCGTTCTTTGCGAGAATGTTTGAGCAAGACCCACAGTAACATCATCGGCGTAGCGGGCTAGAAGGATAATGCCGGAAAGCGCAAATGGGAAAAATCGAGGTTTAGGTACGATGGCGAGCCCACGGGTCTCAGTCTCGGGGCCCCTTGCCCGGTAGAAGTCATATGGACCGGCAGCGATTACATTGGGAAGAACACAGGGATCAGCACGGATAGGGCAAGGGCGCCGATGAGGAAGAGCGGCACCCCGGTCTTCACGAAGTCCACAAACTTGTAGCCTCCGCGCTGATACACGATGACGTTGGGCGGTGTGCCGATCGGTGTTGCAACGGCGATGGAAGTTGCCTGGCACAGGGCCATTAGGAGCGGAGCCGGATTGACTCCCAGTCGCATGGCAATGGCGACGCACACCGGGGCAAGGACGCTGGTAGCCGCCGTGTGAGACATGAACTGGGCAAGAATCCCGGCGAAGAACACCACGATCATGGTCAAGACAACGGGGCTAGGATTCTGTACGAGTCTGGTGAGCCCTCCGGCCAGAACGTCGGCCGCGCCAGTCCGCTGCATGGCAAGTCCTAGCGGCTGCATGCCGCCCATCAGCAGCACAGCGGGCCACTCAATGCTCTCGGTGAACTCCTTCATTGTGATGCAGCCGGTCACAACGGTCAGCACCGCGCCGATCATGGCGATGATCGGAAGGCTCAGGCCGTGAGCAGAGAGCTTCCCTTCGAAGAACATCCCGACTATCACCAGCGCCAGGACAACTAGCGACATCCCCATCTTTCCGTCCCTGAACGTTAGGCAGTCGTCCTGCCTCTGCGAAATGGCCAGTCTGTCCGGCACCTGTTTCCGTCCAATGAGCATCATGTATAGGACCGCGATCGCGACAAACGGCAGCGCCGGCTTCGCGAAGTCGAAGAATCCGAAGGATTCGCCCGTTGCCTGCCTCAGAGCGCCCTGGACGATGGCGTTGGGAGGCGTTCCCACCAACGTCAGCATGCCTCCGAAGGAAGCGCCGAAAGCCAGCGGCAGCAGAAGCCTGCTTGCGCTCACCCCGGCCTCGGCAGCGACCGACATCACCAGAGGCGCCATGACTATCGCAGTGCCCGTGTTGCTGGTGAACGCCGAAAGAACGCTTGCGGCCAGCATGATGAGTCCGATCAGTTTCACCTCGCTGGCGCCGGCCATATCAATGACCTTCTTGCCGATCCACCTGCACACACCGGTACGGAACAGCGCTTCACCCACAGGGAACATGAACAAGACCATGATGGTTGTGTCGTTCGAGAACCCGGTGAGGACCTCCTTGACCGGCAGAACACCGGTCACGGCGAGGCTAGAGAGCACGATGAGGGGAGTCACGCCGAGCGGGACCAATTCGGTGATGAACAGGATGACCGCTCCCGCGAGGATGATTAGGGTTGTGGTTATTCCTGACATCCGGCATAGCCCCCTCCGCCCGTATAGGGATCAGAGATTCGCTTTGCATTGCCTGAGTCCTGCATCAGCTCACTCCTGAGCCCAGTGGCGGGCAGAATCCGCAACTCGGATTTGCCGTGGCGGGTAGAACCCGCAACTCGGCTCTGCAGTTGCGGACGCCGCCCGTCACTCGGAAGGCGCGCGGCGGACGAGATCGGTAACGAGGCTTTTCGCTGGCGGGCGGGACCCGCAACTGGATCCCCCCTCCGATCAGACCTGCCTGCCCAACTCGCAAGATCCCACTCCGAAGCCCCCTCGCCAAATCCAACTTGATCCCTACGAGAAATGTAACTGGACGAGTTATGTCTTATGGGCTGTATGATCGGAGGGACGAATGCGCCGGCCGGGAACTCAGAGGAGCCCTTCCCTGTCTCCAAGATATCAGGATGGAGGCCAGACTCTGCGATATTCCTGGCGTACTCCTAATCGAGGTTACACGTACATTTTACGCGGGTAATTGCGGGTGACTCGAGTCACCTTGTCGTCATAGATCACCCCTATTCCGAGGTTGCATGAACAGTGCAAGATCCAATAGCGCAGGATGTGATGAGTGGAGGAATCCCCATGAAGATACGTGAGCTTCTGACCAGGATGATGAACAGCGCCCGACCGACCGTCAGACGGTTCTGGGCGTCAGTCCTCTTCTGCATCGCCATGACCACGACCCTCATTATGTCCACGCGAAGATATGTCATCCCCGGCTCAACAGATACTCTGAACAGGCTTTCTCTTGTGTTCGCGGCGGGTGTGCTTGCATCATGGTGCGCTGTACTCCTCTGGGAGAGGATCGCGTGGGAGAGGAGGCAGGATAGTTCGGAGCTCAGCGGCAATCTGGTCGCGCTGGCTGCGGGAGGCGCCGTTGGCGGGATCACCTACGCCATGCTGAGGGACTTTAGCCTTGTGCCGATGACGAGGCACTTCGCCATATGCTTCGCGCTCTTCCTTGCATTCTTCGTGATCCCGGGGTACCGGCGCGGCGCGCGACTTGAGATGTACGTCGTGAGGCTGTTCGCCCATGCATTCGTATCGGTGTTGTTCTCAACGGTTGTGTTCATGGGCATATCGGCGATCACCCTGACGTTCACGAGCCTTTTCTCCATCAAGACCGCGTCTAATCTGTACCTTCACATATGGATGGTGATGGCGGGAGTCCTGACCCCGTTCCTGTTCATGGCCGGGATCCCAGTGGCGGGCGCGGATGTTGAGGGCGAGGAGTACCCGAAGACTCTCAAGAACCTGGTTGTCTACGTTGTTACGCCACTGCTCACAGCCTATACCCTTGTGCTTTACCTCTACTTCGCCAAAATCCTGATAACTCGCCAGTGGCCTGTAGGGCTGGTGGCCCACCTGGTGCTCTGGTACTCGATCGTGAGCCTTGCGTTGCTGAACTTCGTCTGGCCGCTCGAGCGCTCCAACAAGTGGGCCGAGGTCTTTTCGAGGTATTTCCCGAGGACGGTGATCCCGCTCCTGGCCATGATGTTCGTTTCGGTTGGGATCAGGGTCAAGTACTACGGGATAACCGAGAACCGGTACTACGTAATTGTGGTTGGATCGTGGGCACTGGCCAGCGCGTTGTATCTTTCCTTCACCAAGAAGCGGAGCCGCGTCATCCTGCCGGCAGCGCTGGCCGTGGTCGTCCTCCTGTCGGTCATTGGGCCCTGGAGCAGTTTTCCGGTATCCAAGTGGAGCCAGAACCGGCGCTTCGAGGAGATCGTTACCCGTAACAATATGGTGGTAGGCGGCGCAATCATGCCTGCGCCTCCGGGGATGTCAGATGAGGACCGCCGCGAAACTGCTGCCGTCCTCCTGTACTTCGAACGCTACCACAGCCTGTCGGATGTACCCCTGCTCCCTGCCGGCTTCACGATGGCCGACTTTGAGAAGGTGTTCGGGTATCAGCCCTACGAGATCGTCCCATGGAGGCCGACCACACCTATCTACTTCGAGGCTCCCAACCGGGTTGTCGACGTCAGCGGCTACCAGTACCTCTTTGACTACTCCAGACCCCAGTTCGATGACGGCCCGGTATCCACGGTAAAGCAGGGAGACATCGAGGTCGCCTACGGTCGTGAGACCAGTAGGGTCACCATTACTCGCGACGGCGCCAAGGAATGGGAGCAGTCCCTTGTAGACTACGTGAGGGTCCTTAGGGCTCAACACCTGCTAAGTGAGCCGCTACAGATCAGGCCTGAAGAGATGATCTTTGAGGCCGAAACCAACAACCTGCGCATCAAGGTGGTCTTCCTGTCCGTCTACGCGGACATCGACGAGGCCACGAACGAAGTCAGGATCGGCAGGGCCGAGTTCCTGGTCCTTGTGGGAGAACGGTAAGGCCGGCCACTGCCGATAGCAGAGTTTGCGGTTCAGGTATGAGTATATGGGATTCAGCTACGAAGGAAGGCGCCCAGCGCTTTGTCGGTTCTACCGATATGTGAAGCCCACCAGCCGGTTAGAAGCTGCTGGGACTCGATGGCCATGAGTGAGCTGGGCCCCTCCTTCTCGAACCGCTCCCTAAGGCGCTTGAGCTTGTCCGTATAAGCAGTGTGCTCCAACCGGTGGCTCAGGAAGCCCGGGTACTTACGAGACTGCATGAGCTGCTCTTCGGTCCCGAAGTGGCTTACGACATAGTCGCTCAGGAAGCCCAGCACTTCGGCAACCTGCTCCTTACCCTTGCCTTGACCCATCGCTTCGAGCAGTGCGTTGACCTTCTTGAAGAGCTCCTTGTGCTGGTCGTCGATTGTTTTGTACCCCGTGAGAAGATCGTCGGTCCAGACTAGCATGCGGTCGGCATCCCCCGTTCGCGATATCCTTTTCAGGTTAATCGAACTGTGATGCAACGTGAGTTAGGGGCTCTGCTTCGACGATTGAGGGGCGCGCATCTGTCGGAGTCTTAAGGAATGCCAGTGACATAGGTGTTCTACAAATGTAGAATATATGTGGTGCCCGTGACCGGAGGAAGGGATGGGATCACGCATGCGGCGCTTGCCGGATACGGAACTGGAAGTGATGCAAGCGGTTTGGGCCTGCAACCCGCCAATCTCGCGGGCGGATATTGAGCGCGAACTGAAGGACAACCACCCATTGGCTGTGACCACAGTCCTCACCATCCTGAACCGCCTGGTTGAAAAGGGATTCCTCGCTGTCGAGAAGCAGGGCCGCAGCAACTGCTACACTCCGCTTGTCTCCAGGCGCGACTATCTGGCCTCCCAAAGCAAACGCTTTATCGAAAAACTCTGCGGCGGTAGCATGTCGGCGTTTGCCGCGGCACTGTGTGACAGTGGACTCAGCAGGAAGGACATAGCCGAGTTGCGGGAGCTTCTAGAGAGGAACCGGCTATGAGCAGCGAGGGATTCGTCCGGGGGCTGTGTGCCTTCATCTTCGCGGTGGCTCTGGCCATTGGGTTTCATCGAATGGATAAGGCTGAATCACAGGCAGCGCTTGGAGGAGGATCTGGGGAGCGATATGCGTCTGTGGTTGTTCCCCTACTCTTGCCGGGCTTCATTGTTCTGATATTCCTCATCTTGGTTATTGTGGCTGACGCGGAGTACGCCGCAACCCGGATGCTGTCTGTGTGCTTTGGCATCTTCTTGCACATCTGCGTCTACTACGCTCTCCTGATTGTCGCCCTTCCGATCTTGCGAAAGGTGATCAGCGCCAAGGCCTGCGCTATCCTGTGGCTGCTCCCCAATCTCCTTTACTTCACACAGCAGTCCTACATGAGTCTTCCATCGCCAAGTTTGATTTTCCGACTTCCTGCGAAGGCGGTAGAGATAGCGCTCTGGGTCTGGCTGGCCGGCTTTGCCGCAGTGCTGACCTGGAGGACGGTATCACACTTGGTCTTTCGCAGGCAGCTCCTGAAAGACGCTCAAGATGTCACTGACCCGAGCGTACGCGACCTCTGGTTACAGGAGCAGCAGTCTGCCCACGTGAAGAAGCCTGATATCCGCCTTGTAGTCTCGCCGAACACGACTTCTCCGCTCTCGATCGGGCTGTTCCGAAAGACGCTGCGGGTGGTACTGCCGGACCGGAGCTATACCGATGAAGAGCTGGCTCTCATTTTCAGACACGAGCTCGTGCACATACAGCGGCGGGATATCGGCAACAAGTTCTTCCTGGCTTTTTGCACAGCGATGTGCTGGTTCAACCCATTGATGTGGATCGCCATGCGCCGCTCCGCGGAGGATATGGAGCTGAGCTGTGATGAAGCGGTGCTCTCCGGCGCCACCCAAGACACTCGCCGGATATACGCGGACCTGATCTTGCGTTCTGCCGGGGACGGCCGTGGTTACACAACGTGCCTCTCGGCCTCCGCTTCAGCCCTGCGCTATCGACTGCGGAACATCATGCAGCCGCGCAAACGCTTTCTCGGAGGCGTGACAGCCGCCTTGGTCCTATTTGCCCTCATCGTAAGCTGCGGTCATGTGGCGCTGGCCTACGGGGGCAACACCGCCGGTGAACTCGTCTTTAGCGGCTCAACTGAGAACGTTCAGTTCTCATTCGACTCCGTCAACTGGCGCACAGCGAAAGGCTACCAAGAGCGCTACTGCTCCGACGAAAGCGGTCTCACGAAGTATATCGCCGGGCTACACTTATACCGAATCACTGGCAACTACTCATTCCCTGTTGAGAACAACCAACTCACCATCATATATCGCGGCCCAGAGGGTACCTTTGGTGTAGACCTCCGCGACCGTGTGCTGACGGTAACCCCACTGTCCGGAGCGGCTTTTCGCAATACCCGCTACTACCTCTACGATAGGGTCGATTGGGGCTACGTCGAATCGCTGCTCGGTTCCGAAGTTCCTACACCCCATCCTCCCAACCTGATGTTGTACTTCAATGACGACATCAATAAGAACGGCGTTCCTATACACGCCACTAAGACCGTCCTATCTATCAGGACGGAAGGTGAAGAGCGCAAGGTCTCTGACGGGATGGACGATGGCGGTGCAGGTGGCGTGTTTGGCTATCCTGTCACGGAGGTGCTGCTGACCTTTTCCTATGAGCCGGTGAATGGTTACGAGGTACAGGTTGAAAACTGGGATCGCACTACATCCTACTTCATTTCCAGCGACGAGCTGGCCGGTAACTTGCTGCCGTTGGCGCCGTACAGCGCTCACTACACCGTGTACGGCCGTTTCGAAAGCGTGGGCGAGACGATATATGAGATGCAGTTCAGATTTGATGTTGGACTGCCTGAGTAATGGCACTGCAGCGCTATGAGTATTGATTCCACATGACGCTCGGTTAGTACGCCGTGGCAACGTAGCATGCCAGCTACATCCGCCAAAAAAGCACGATCCCCAACAGTGATGACAGCCCTATCAGCGGCAACACCGGGATCTTGCGTCTCCGGATGCAATACGCTGTCACAAGGAAAACCAATATGCCGCGATAGTTCAGTAGTCCGGTGAAGTGTAGGGGGTGAAGAGCATGATCGTCGATGAGGCAGGTCCTGGCCACAAGCGCTCCTGCCACCATGATTAGGCCGGTCACCGCTGGCTTCACCCACTTGAACGCGGATTGGATCGACCGCGTGTCCCCATACCTTGGTAGAAACACAGCAGCCAAGAGGACGATCATCAGGGAAGGAAAGACCAAGCCGAGCGTAGCCACCAGCCCCCCCAAGAAGCCCGCAACTCGATAACCCACAAACGTGGCCGCGTTTATGGATATGGAGCCGGGCGTTAC
>CAZRRG010000010.1:0-12083 GCA_964602455.1 uncultured Eubacteriales bacterium
GCAAGCGCCTCGTGGGTTCGAATCCCACCCCCTCCGCCAAGCACATTTGCGTAGCAAGTGTGCGAGAGATGTCCGGGCGATACGAGAAGAATAAGGTTTGCTGTCATTGCGGAGGGGTGTCCGAGCGGCTGAAGGAGCACGCCTGGAGAGCGTGTGTACGGGAAACTGTACCGTGGGTTCAAATCCCACCCCCTCCGCCAGAAACGATTGTGTCCGCCAAGTTTGGCCGTGCTAAACGGGGAGGTAGCGGTGCCCTGTAACCCGCAATCCGCTATAGCGGGGTTGAAGCCTGTCTGCGGCCGATCCTTTTTGGGGTCAGGCCAGCGCGAGCAGCGTTGAAGGTTGGGTCCTGCGCAATGGGAACTCGTGAACCCCGTCAGGTCCGGAAGGAAGCAGCGGTAAGCGAATCTTCTCATGTGCCGTAGGGGTTCCTGGCCGGAGCCAGCTGCGCTGACACCGCCTGGGGAGGACGGTCAAGGAAGGTGCACGGCCAAAGTGCTTTCTAGCCGCCTTTCTAGTCTGCCGCCTTTCTAGTCTGCTATCTTTGTACCCCTTATCGCCCTTCCTCTCATGAGTTCCTAGCTTCGACCGAGTTGCGGGTCTTGCCCGCCAGTTTTCAGCGCCGTGGCGGGTAGCACCCGCATCGGCATCCAAAGGTGGCGGATTCTGCCCGCCGCGGCGAAGCGTCGTTGCCGCTTCTGCCCGCAACACCCCTTTCGAGTGGCGGGTTTCGCCCGCCACTGAGTTTGAGCAGAGTCGCGAGGGTAGGAAAGGTTAGGAACCGACAGATCACGATTGTAACAAGGGAAGGCGACTGCGTCGCCTGCGTCGAAGTCCTATGAGTCCTATAGCACCGCAGGAGGGTAGTCCACTTGTCATACGTCGCTCTTTATCGCAGCTGGCGGCCAAACCGATGGGATGAAGTGGTTGACCAGAAGGCAGTCGTCCGAATCCTCAGGAACGCGCTGTCCGAAGGCAAGGTCTCCCATGCGTACCTGTTTTCCGGTCCCCGCGGGACAGGGAAGACGACGGTCGCGCGCCTCCTGGCGAAGGCCGTTAACTGCGAGAACCCCTCCAGTGCGGAACCATGCAACGAATGCCGGACCTGTGTCTCCATCAATGAAGGCAGTTCGGTAGACGTCATCGAGATAGACGCCGCCTCGAACCGCGGCATCGACGAGATACGCAGCCTGCGTGAAAGCGTGAGATATGTCCCGGTAATGGGACGGTACAAGGTCTACATCATCGACGAAGTCCACATGCTTACCCAGGAAGCGTTCAACGCCCTCCTGAAGACACTGGAAGAGCCGCCGGAGCACGTGATCTTTGTGCTGGCTACTACGGCGCCCCACAAGATACCGCTGACTATTACGTCCCGATGCCAGCGTTTGGACTTCAGGCGCCTGTCGATCCCCGATATCGAGGGACAGCTGAACAAGATCCTTACCGCACTCGCAAATAAGCCGGCCAAGCAAGAGGGACTGCCGGGCATGGACGCGCCGCCTCAGATGGAGATCTCCTGGGAGAAGGATGCCTTGCGCTTGATCGCGAGGGCCGCCAGGGGATCCATGCGAGATGGTCTTTCCATCCTGGACCTCTGCCTTACGTACGGAAATGGACGTGTCTCGGCCGATGATGTCCGGGAAATACTAGGCGAGACATCGGCCCAAGCGATGGGACGACTGTTCCGGGCCCTGTCCCAAGCGGACGTGAAGACCGTGCTGGATGTAACCCAGGAGGCCTCAGACAGGGGAAAGGACATGGGCGAGCTCTGCGAGGAGATCGCCGAGTTCGCTCGAGACCTGCTCCTAATCAGGTCCGGGGGCAGGGTTGCCGACATCGGCCGTCCCCAGGATGAGATATCGGACATGACCGCGCTCTCCAAGGCGTTCTCTCCTGCCATGCTCATCGCGCTGCTTGAAGCCACAGGCAAAGCAGCGGCCGAGATCAGGAACCAGGACGATCCCCGGCTTACCGTCGAGATGGCCCTGCTTGGGCTCTTCCTTTCCGGTGACACCCGGCGATTGATGGCAGGGGCTTCGGGAGCAGGGGCACCGGAACCAGGGACTGCGGAGGCGGCGTCAGCGAAGACAGCGCCGGCAACGATAGCGACTGAAGAAGCCTTGCGGACAGCAGCCCCGGAGACAGTAGCCTCGAAAGCTGCGGCTCCAAAAGCTGCGGCTCCAAAAGCTGCGGCTCCAAAAGCTGCGGCTTCAGGACAAACGACCCCGAAGCCCGATGAGGAGACTGGAGGTTCAGATCGGGGTGCCGCAGCGGCTTCCGCTCAAGCGGCTTCAGCAGAGGAAGCACCTCCGTCCAAGGCGGAGTCTGACGATGAGATCCTGGAAGAGATCAAATCCTCCTGGCCGGCGTTACTGGAAGCCCTCGCGAAGGGCAAGAGGATGATGGCCAGGGCGTACCTCATGCCTGCAAGCCCAATGCAAGTGACCGGCGGGAAGACGCTAGTCCTGGCGTACCCACGGAAGTACGGCACCCATATGGAGCAGATAATGGCGCCCGACAACAAGAACATAGTGCAGACCTACTTGCACCGGGTGCTGAAGAGGAAGATTGAGATCCAGGTTGCGGTATCGGATCTCGATCCCGCGCACTATGGAGGAGGAGCCGGCAATGGCGGCCGTGGCGGCTACGGATCCGGCAATGGTGGCCATGACGGCAATGGAACCGGTAGTGGCGACAGCGATGGAAACGGAGGCGGCGCCGGCAGCCGCGATGGCGGCGGGAACGGCTATAACGGCGACAGTGCATATGGCGAGGTTAGCCCTGGTGGCAGCGCTCAGGACGGATCGTGGGTAGGAAACGGCGGGGATTTCACCTCCGGTAACGGCAACGGCGCGGGCATCGAGGATGCCGCCGGAGTTGGCGGAGGGAGCCCAGCCGGACGCTCCGATAAGGTCAGTAGCAGCGGGGATTTGCATCCCCTGGTCAAAGCTGCCATAACTATACTTGACGGAAAAGTGGTCTCCTAGGAGGAAAGACATATGCCGAGATACCCGGGCCCTGGTGGCTTCGACATGCAGAAACTGATGAAGGAAGCCCAGAAGCTTCAGAACGAGATGCAGCGCATCCAGGAAGAGCTTGCCGAGAAGACGGTAGAGGGCACTGCCGGGGGCGGCATGGTCAAAGCGGTCATTACCTGCGGCATGCAGCTCAAGTCTGTGGAGATTCAAAAGGAAGTCGTCGACCCTGACGATGTCGAGATGCTTCAGGATCTCATAGTCGCTGCGGTAAACGCGGCCATAGCCAAGGCACAGGAGACGTCCAACCAGGAGATGTCCAAAGTAACAGGCGCCCCCAGCATGCCGTTCAAGTTCTAGCCGGCGATGCCTGTCATCCCCGAGCCGATAAACCGCTTGGCCGAGGAGCTGCGCAGACTCCCCGGCGTGGGCCCCAAGACGGCCCAGCGTCTGGCGTTTCACCTGGTGGTCTCAGGCAAGGAGTCCATGGATAAGCTCATCCATGCGCTCGAGGAGGCCAGAGACAAGGTGGGCTATTGCTCGGTCTGCGGGAACCTAACCGACATCGATCCCTGCGGAGTATGCGGCGACCAAAAACGGGATGAGAGCCTCCTCTGCGTTGTGGCGTACCCCAAGGATGTCATCGCCATAGAGCGCGCCGGAGGCTACCGGGGCTTCTACCACGTCCTTCACGGGTACATCGAGCCGCTCAAGGGGATCGGTCCCGAGGAAATCAGGGTTAGGGAACTGGTTTCTCGAGTTGAGGCTCCGGGAAGCAAGATACGGGAAGTGATCCTGGCGACCAATCCCGACATCGATGGCGAGACAACAGCCCTGTACCTGGCAAAGGCGCTTAAACCCTCAGGCGTCAAGGTCACCAGGCTGGCCAGAGGGCTGCCTTTCGGCGCAGACCTCGACTATGCCGACGAGGTCACTTTGGCGAAATCTATGGAGACACGTAGGGAGATCACGTAATCACACTGCAGCCGGCGTACTTGCCTCACTGCCTTGCCGCCTCGCTGTCTCACTGTCTGACTGCCTCACTATCTCACTACCTCGGTCACAACTAGGACCTGTCGTACTCCACGCGGCTCTACCTGCATAAAATTACCAGTGCTAATCCATACTCCGTGGTGTAGCGGACTGGCCTTTTCCCGCGTACATGTGTGTTAGGCAGGGGAGTAGGTGTAATGCAACTACGAAAACCTAAGGCTGACAGAGAGTCACAGGAACACCAGGAGTTCATTGCGGCCCTTCGATCGGCCCAAAGAGAGTACGATGTGGCCGCGTCGTGCTTCGGCGAGGCTGTGGAGCCGGAGATCATCGACGAGTCCATCTTTCTCATGGAGGCGGCCAGGAAGAAGTACGAGTATTTCCTCCGCAGAATCCGGGCAGTCCACGAGAAGGCTTCCTGCAGCAAGAGCTCGTAACCCGCATATCCCGGACACGCATCTCATAGGCATTTGCCGGAGGGATGCGTGTGGACATAAACCTCATCCTTGGGATTCTTGTAGCGGGCCTGGTCGTTGTCTACCTCATCAAGGCGCTATCTCGTCCCATAGCCGGCATCGGCAAGATACTCATGCGTTCAGCTCTGGCTTTCTGCGCCATATGGGCGGTGAACGTGATCGGTTCTTACATGGGGTTCCACATGGGCCTGAATCTCATCTCAGCCGTGACGGTCGGCGCGCTCGGAGTACCCGGGATAGCGCTCTTGCTGGCGATCAAGTATCTGGTATAGGGCTCTTAGGCCAGACACTACGGCAGGTAATCCCTCGGATTGACGGGGTCGCCGTCCTTCCGGACCTCAAAGTGGAGGTTTGGCCCCGTCGTGGTGCCGGACTGACCCACGTATCCGATGATATCGCCGGCGAAGACCTGATCGCCCACTTCTACGGCGAACCCGGACAGGTGCCCGTACATGGTCTCGACGCCACCGCCGTGGTCGATGGTGACTAAGCGGCCGTAGCCCGCGTACCAGTCCGCGAACGTGACCACACCCGACGCAGCCGCGTAGGCATTGCTTCCTTCGGATGCGGCGATGTCTATGCCGTCATGGTGGGACGATTCCCCCGTTACCGGATGGATCCGCCAGCCAAATGAACTGCTCACAGGCCCTTTTGCCGGCCACGTGAACGAGGAGGACCTGGATAGGACCTGGATGGAGCGGGCGGGGGTGGCGCCGGGCAGCAGCAGGATCTGGCCGACCTCGATGTCGTCGGGACCCTCAAGCCCGTTGACCAGCACTATGTCGTCGATCGGCACCGCGTACTTGGTGCTGATTTCATCCAATGTATCGCCTTCCTGCACCTTCACTACCGTCCCTACTCCGTTCTGCATGATGGAGAGGTCTTGACCGACGCTCAGGCGGTCAGGATACGCAATGCCGTTTATGTGGGCGATGGACTCGGAACTGGTGTTGAACTGCTTCGCAATGGAGGATAGGGTGTCTCCGCTCTTCACCCCATAGGTCACCAGGCTGATCTCCCGCGCCGAGGTACCACCGGTATCCGTTCCTACGGTCCGATAGCCCGTGGTAAGCCTCTCAGCCAGGATATCTTGAGGAGTAAGCGTGAGCTGGGCGGTGGATACAGAAGCTTGAGAAGGTGGAGTCCGCAAGAAGCCGAAGACTATCCCCAGGATCACAAGGCACAGGCACCAGCCATACGCTTTCAGCCGGCCACGCGGAAGAAGGTAAAGGCGCAACTTGGGGACATCCTCCTCGCTTCCATACTAGTTGGACAGGTACCCGAATTATACCTGCAAGACAACCAAAAAGGCAATTATGGTGTTGCCATCCTCCCCGTCTCCCATATAATCATATTTGACTTCTGCCCAAGCGTTTCCTGTATTTGAGAGGAGAATAACCGTGGCCAAGGAAAATAATGACAGAGTAGTCTTGAAGCATATCGTCCCCGCCGTTATCCCGGACTGGAAGAGAGAAAGCCCTGTTTGTGAATCCTGCCAAGCCTCGTGCCAGTCAGCGTGCAAGACGTCGTGCACCGTCTCGAACCAGCCTTGTCCGGAGAAGTAGGCGGCACAAAAAAGAGCGTCCATCTCTTCTCGATAGACGGAGTCAATCTGGCCTACGACGGAGCGTCAGGGGCCCTTCACCGGCTTAGCTCCGTTGGCCGGGACACGCTCGAATGGGCCATTTCCCACCCCGGGCTTGTGGGGCAAGAAACTCCGGCTGACCTCATCCGGGACCTGTCTTCCTACCCGCCGGAAGACGTGCGGGAGGCATGGGATGAGGTGAGGTATCTCTACGGGAAGACCATATTCGCGCCCGACCTCACCATGGAGTCCGCCACAGGCGACGACGACGACCGCGGCGCGCTGGAAGCCGGTCTCAAAGCCATGTGCCTCGACGTCGCCCATGACTGCAACCTAGCCTGCTCGTATTGCTTCGCGTCGACCGGCAACTTCGGGGGACGCCCTCACCTCATGACGAAAGAAGCCGGGCGAGATGCTATTGATTTCCTCATTGCCGGCTCCAGGGACCGCAAGTATCTGGATGTGGATTTCTTCGGCGGCGAGCCGCTCATGTCGTTCGACGTCGTCAAGGAAGTGGTCCGCTACGCGAGGGAAGAGGGCAGGGAACGGGGCAAAGAGTTTCGCTTTACCCTGACCACCAACTGCACCCTCTTGGATGAGAGAAAGATTGGCTTTCTTAACGACGAGGGGATTAGCCTCATATTGAGCATTGACGGCCGTCCCCACGTTCACGACGCGCAGCGGCGGTTCCGTGATGGTCGTCCAAGCCACGCTCTGGCCATAGAGAAGGCGCGACAGGTCGCCATATCCCGTGGCGGCAAGGACTACTACATACGCGGGACCTACACAAAGGCGAACCTGGACTTTGACGCCGACGTCCGCTACTTGTACGAGCAGGGCTTTAGAAGACTGTCGCTGGAGCCTGCCGTTGGCGACCCGGATGATGGCAGTTCGATCTCCGAGTCCGATTTGCCCGCTCTACGGGAGTCCTACCTCCGTATCGTGAAGTTCTGGCACGAGTGCGCGCAGGCGGGGGATCCATTTGAGTTCTACCACTTCAACCTGGGTCTTTCCGGCGGCCTCTGCCGAGAGCGGAGGATAACCGGCTGCGGCGCAGGCTATGAGTATGTTGCGGTCACCCCGACCGGAGAAGTCTACCCGTGCCACCAATTGGTCGGCAAACAGGAATTCCTCCTAGGCGACACCAAAAGCGGGATGGTCAGATCCGGTATTATGGAGGCTTTCCATGCTGCCCGGATCCCGCAAAAGCCTGTATGCAGAGCCTGCTGGGCTCGTTACCTGTGCGGCGGAGGATGCCACGCCAGGGCGATCGCGGCCGGCAATCCCCTCACTGAGCCCGACCCACTATCGTGTCACATTATGAGAACGCGGTTGGAATTTGCGCTTTACGCTCAAACATTGCCGGTGTCGCGGAAGGAAAACATAACATAGGATAGAATAACATCTTTTGGTTACTGCCCGCCTCTTCTGGCAATACTGTGGAAGTCGCGGGAACGCCTGTACAGGCTGTCGGGGAAAGCCGATAGTGATTTTGGAAACAATCCCAAGACTTCCATCGTGCTGAGGTGCAACTGTCAGATGGGCGGCATTCGATATGGGGTTCCTCGGAAAACACTGAACCGGGGAAAATTCCGGAGGATTCCACTGGGGATAAGAAAGGTTACTCGACCTGGCTCTTCCGGCAAACCGAACTACACCCGCAACATCCTGTTTATGCTCGTTTTCAGCATTGCCGCCATCCTCGCAATCAAATCAGTCAGCACACATGCTACCTTCGCCGTTGTCGTTGACGGCGCCACGGTAGGCGTTATTGAAGAAAAGAGCGTTCTGGATGACATCCTCGCCAAACTCTGTGAGAACGAAGCAATGCGCCTGGGCGCTGAAGTGGTTGTAACAAATGAGGTAACCGTTGAGCCAAACAAAGATAAGACCTTAAGCCCGATGACTTCGGACGAGCTCGCCGAGGCGCTTGGCGAGGTAGTCTCCCTCAAGGCTAAAGGGCATGTCATAACCGTGAACGGCGAGGAGATTGTTGCCCTGGCTACTGAAGAAGAAGCCCACGGTGTGGTGTCGGACCTTCGCGCGGCGTACATACAGGCGATCATGTCTTCCGAGAATGCCGAGATCGAAGACGTGTTCATCAGGGAAGAAGTCGGGATTGTAGAGAAGGAAGTCACCAGCGATAAGTTCAGAACTCGAGAGGAAGCGGTGAGGATCCTCTCCCGGGGCACCGACAAGATCTTGAATTACACCGTAAGAAGGGGCGACTCTCTCTGGGCCATCGCTCAGGCCAATCACCTTACGGTAGACGATCTGCTCAAAGCCAACCCCGAGGTTAGAGACGGAAACTTTATTAGGGAAGGTCAGAACCTTAACCTTGTGGTTGCGGATCCCTACGTCACCGTCGCTTCCAAAGAACTCGTCACCTACACAGTGTCGATACCGTACTCGGTCGACGTCTCTTACGACCCGGAGATGTGGCCGTGGCAGGAAAAGGTGACTGTGGCCGGCAGCTCCGGCAAGAAGGAAGTCGTCCAGGAGATCGCCAGGGAGAACGGTCAGGAAGTCTCCAGGAAAACCATAAGTGAGAAAGTCCTCTCGTACCCCGTCACTCGCAAGATAGTCCGCGGTTCAAAGCAAGTTCCCGAGATGGGCTCAGGTGAAATGGCGTGGCCGGTCCAGGGCACCATCAGTTCCTACTACGGCTGGCGGTGGGGTTCGCTTCACCAGGGCGTTGACATAGCTGCCAGCACCGGCACCAAGATCATTGCGGCAGACGCAGGCATGGTCAGCTTTGCCGGGTGGAACGGCGGGTACGGTAATCTCGTCAAGATCGATCACGGAGGCGGGAAAGAGACCTACTACGGTCACATGTCCAAGATCGCCGTGAAGGTCGGAGATACCGTTGCCAAGGGAGACGTCATAGGGTATGTAGGCTCTACCGGCAACTCCACCGGACCTCACCTTCATTTCGAGGTTCGGGAAGGCGGAACAGCCAAGAATCCTCTGAACTACTACAAATAGCTCCCGCATCCGCACAATACGTGTCGCATGCCAGGATCTTCTGACCCTTCGAGGGCAGGAATAACGCTGGTCGTACCGTATTCATGCATGGATGGCATATTGCGGGGGAGCATCGAATGTCGAAACTCGTCATTACGGGCAGGAAACCACTACGCGGCGAAGTAACCATCGGCGGTTCCAAGAACTCATCTGTAGCTATTGTACCTGCGGCGTTACTCGGCGCCGGCACAAGTGAAATCGAGAACCTGCCCAGGATCGACGACGTCCGGGTGTTCGCTCAGATCCTCAAGGATCTGGGGGTCTCCGTGGAGTCCAACGGTACCACGATGACCATATCCCCAAACGGCTTTCAATCCCATGTAGCCCCGTACGACTTGGTACGAAAGCTGCGCGCTTCCTACTACCTGATGGGGGTCCTGTTGGCCAAGTTCGGAAAGGCCGAGGTAGGGCTCCCCGGAGGCTGCGATATCGGACCGCGTCCTATCGATCAACACCTGAAGGGCTTCCGCGCTCTGGGCGCTGAGGTGCTGGTGGAGGGCGGCGTCGTCAAGCTGAACGCCCCCCATGGCCTTAAGGGAGCTCCCATCTATCTGGACATTCCCAGCGTGGGCGCGACCATCAACATCATGCTGGCGGCAACCCACGCAGACGGCACGACCGTCATTGAGAACGCGGCGAAAGAGCCCCACGTAGTGGACCTCGCCAACTATCTCAACGCTATGGGCGCCAGGGTCCAGGGCGCGGGGACCGACGTGGTGAGGATCCGCGGCGGCAGGAAGATGACCGGGGCCTTCCATTCGGTCATCCCCGATGATATGGAGTCTTCGACCTACATGATGGCTGCGGTGGCCACTGGCGGCGACATACTTGTGCGGAACGTCATCACCAAGCATCTTGAGCCTGTTACCGCAAAGCTGCGTGAAGCAGGTGCGCAGATCGAAGAGAACGGGGACTACGTCCGCGTGATCGGCCCATCGCGCCCGAAGCCCCTCAATGTAAAGACCTTGCCCTACCCCGGTTTCCCCACAGATGCTCAGCAGCCCTTGGTTGCGGTCCTGTCCCTGGCTGACGGGGTGAGCGTCGTTCAGGAGTCAGTCTACGAGAATAGGCTTGGGTTTGTAGGCGAACTCGTCAAGATGGGCGCTCGCATCAAGGTGGAAGGCAAGACCGCCATCGTTGAGGGAGTGGAGCGACTGGTCGGGGCGCCGGTTAAAGCCAATGATCTTCGTGCCGGTGCGAGCCTTGTGCTGGCCGGGCTGTCAGCCCACGGCAAGACCGAAGTCTACGGACTGGAGATCGTGCGCCGCGGCTACGAGATCATCGACGAGAAACTTGCCGCCCTGGGCGCCGATGTAAGAGTGGAAGAGTAAGCCGCAGGTGCTTGCCGGACTGTTGCACGGCTTTTAACAAAGAGCTAAATGCGCCTCTGAGCCCTTCTAGCGTATAGACCTCCGCCACCCATCATCGTAGGATGAGGACGAGAGCACTTCTCTTCCGGGAGGTCTACGCTGTGGAGTTCGAACAGAAACCTAATCAATCCATTGGGGGCATTGAGGGCCAGATCACTGGCGAGCCCGCGCGTGAACCTGCGCCCGGCAACGCCACCAGTGAGCCCACGCTTGGGCCAGCGTCAGTTGAGTCAAGCGAGCCCACGCTAGAGCCAGCTCCAGCCGCTGCCAGCGAGCTCACGCCAGAGTCAGCGCCAGTTGCTGCAAGCGTACCCGCGCGAGAGCCAGTGCCAGCCACTGCAAGCGTACCCATGCGAGAGCCAGCGCCAGCTGCTGCCAGCGAGCCAACCATCACTAGGGTAGCGCCCTCGTCGCCCGTCCCACCGGCGCCAAAGCCAAGACGCGGCAACGGGCTATGGACCTACCTGATGGTCGGCCTGGTAGGCGCAATCATAGGAGGATTCCTCGTTATCGGCATTGCTCCTCATGTCCTTCTGTCGAGGGGAGGGCTAAGCGGTTTCCTGCCGGCCCCGATCCAGACCACCGCAGGTACCCAGGTCCCGACCGCGCCCCTCGCATGGGACAGGAATCCATGGCAAATCGTAGCCGAGGTAGCCGAGAAGGTCAGTCCGTCGGTCGTCGGCATAGTTAACAAGCAGGGCGGGCTATACGACTTCTTCGGGCGGGAGGTCACCAGGAACAGCTCAGGATCAGGACTCATCATCTCGTCCGACGGCTACATTGTCACCAACAATCACGTGGTTGAGGGCCAGAAGGGACTCACGGTCCACTTGGCGGACGGTAGAGAGCTTCCGGCGAAAGTAATCGGTACGGACCCTCGGACCGACCTCGCGGTAGTGAAGATCGAAGCTACCGGGCTGCCGGCGGCTGTGTTCGGCAACTCCGACATCCTTCGTCCCGGCGAACTGGCGGTGGCGATTGGAAACCCCCTTGGCCTTGAGTTCAGCCGGACCGTTACTTCGGGAGTTGTCTCAGGCCTCAACAGGGTGGTCGACATCAGCCAGGAGGCTTCGATCCGCCTGATCCAGACCGACGCCGTGATCAACCCCGGCAATAGCGGCGGACCGCTTGTGAACGCAAACGGGGAGGTCATCGGCCTAACATCAATGAAACTGGTCACCTCTCAGGTGGAGGGGATGGGGTTCGCCATCCCATCCAACATGGTCGTAAGGGTCGCGAACGAGCTAATGACGATAGGCACCGTGCGTAGAGCGCTCATAGGCATTACTCTTGCCGATGTCTCCGTCGCGACTCAGCAACTGCAGGTAAAGCTGTCTGTAGATCGCGGCGCATACGTTGACTCCGTGAACTCAGGATCGGCAGGCGAGAAAGCCGGCCTTCGCAAGGGCGACGTCATCGTGGGGATGGACGGCATTACGGTGAACTCCGTCAGCACGCTGCGTGCCCTTCTGGCAGAGAAGGCCCCCGGCGAAATCGTGGAGCTGAAGGTCATTCGCGGCACCCAGGAACTGGTGTTGAGGGTCACCCTTGGGTCGGCATCTGACGTCAACACGTAGTGAGTGGCCGCGACTGAGCAAGGTTTGAGCAGGGCAAAGCGGGTTTCTCCCGCCACTCGGTTCCGCAGTGGCGGGGGAAA
>CAZRRG010000010.1:12183-36739 GCA_964602455.1 uncultured Eubacteriales bacterium
TGAGCAGGGCAAAGCGGGTTTCTCCCGCCACTCGGTTCCGCAGTGGCGGGGGAAACCCGCAACCCTTTGCTTGGGCGGCGGATCCTGCCCGCCACGAAATGTGGCCGTGGTCGGTCTCACCCGCCAGTACCCGGAAATGTGGCGGCTGGATTCCGCAACCCCGCGACAGCGGGGTCTCCTAGTCGATGCCCCCCAGACTACCTCGGGAACAGTTGCCTCCACAGATCCTCGAAACTTGGCAGAGGGAGCGGCGGAGTTGTCCCTGTAGGAGGCTCAGTTGGCTCCACGGGCATCACAGGCTGCTCCTTCGGGATGAGGCCGGGGATGTAGGTCTCTTCGGGGATTATGATGGGGACCTCCCTCGCGACAGAGCCGGGAGGTACCGTGACAGCGGATCCCTGCCCACCCTGTTCCGGTGGGACAGTCTCGGGCAAGAGGAGGCTGCGGAGCGGGTCCTCGGTATCGATGCTCCCGAACCCGTGCTGCCAGATCGTCCCCGTATCCACGGGCGGCAGCGATCCGCGAAGGAAGACCTCATAGTGTCTCGATGGACACCAGGGTCCTGCCAGGAGGTTGGTATCATCGCAGACCTCTGCCCAAACCACGTTGGACGGCACAGTCCACTCGACAATAGGGGCGTCGCGAAGGGCTTCGCCCATGAAGGCCGCCCAGATGGGTCCCGCAACGGCGCCTCCGGTGGCGGGAAGCGACTTCTCCCGGTGGTCGTAGCCCACGTACACCGCGCACGCCAGTTCAGGCGTGTATCCCACGAACCAGCCCTCCAGCTGGTCATCTGTAGTACCGGTCTTCCCCGCGGCGGGGCGATCTCCCAGCCACGTCTTCAGGCCGTTACCCGTCCCGTAAGGCCCCAGCACCGACCGGAGGCAACTGGTGAGGACGTATGCGGTGCCGGCATCCAGTACTTGAGTGCGCTTAACTCTGTTCTCCTCGATCACCAGTCCACGGGCGTCCTCGATCTTGAGGATGGACAGGGGCTCGGGCCTGACCCCACCGGCAGAGAGAGTGGCCGCCGCTACCGCCATATCCAGAGGGACGACGTCCGACGCTCCCAGAGCGAGCGGGATGTCGGCCTGCAAAGGGCTGCGGATGCCCATCCGCCTCGCGTAATCGACGATGGTCGATGGCCCCACTTCCTGCGCCCACTTGGTGGCGACGACGTTGTCCGACACTGTAAGGGCCTGGCGAATTGTGAGCGGGTAGTAGTGGTAGGGACGGTTGCCATAGTCGACGGGACGATACTCTTCGCCCGCTCTCGCTCCGCCGTAGGTTACCGGCTCGCAAACTTTGAGTTCCGTAACCGGATGGCGGGTGTCCAGGACGGCGGAGTACAGGAATATCTTGAACGCCGAGCCAGGCTGCCGTCTGACCTGATAGGCGCGGTTCAACTGTGATTCGTCCCAGTTCCGCCCGCCAACCATTGCTTTGATGTGCCCCGTCTTCGGCTCAACCGCTACCAGAGCGCCCTGTGGCTGAGTTATCCCTTGGGCATCCTTCGAACCCTCGGGTATGTATTCCGCGAAGGCTTTCTCGGCGGCCAACTGCATGTCGAGGTCAAGGGTCGTATAGATCCGGTAGCCGCCTCTAGCGATATCGCCCGCGATAGCCGGATGCCTCTCACGTACCTGCTGGATCACATAGCTGACGAAGTACGGAGCGACGCTCTTTGGAAGGCCTGCTAGTACGACTTCGTCATCCTTGGCCGCGGCTGCTTCATCCGGCGTGATGTAGCCCTGCTCTGCCATAAGGTCCAAAACCAGAGCCCGCCGGCTCACAGCCCGTTCCATGCTGGCGTAGGGGGAGTAGTACTCAGGGCTCCGTAAAAGCCCCGCCAGCAGGGCGCTCTCCGATAGCGTGAGGTCCTTGGCCGGCTTCCCGAAGTAGGTCCGCGACGCGACCTCGCAGCCCCACGTGCCGTGTCCCCAATACGCTTGGTTTATGTACATGGTGAGGATCTCGTCCTTGGAGTAGCGCATCTCCATCTTGAAGGCGTAGGCCAGCTCCACGAACTTGCGGGTAAGCGTCTTTTCTTGCGTTAGGAACAGGTTTTTGGCCAACTGCTGGGTGAGAGTGCTCCCGCCCTCGGCGAACGACCTGGCCTTTATGTTGCGGACCACGGCACGGGCGAAGGCTTCCGGGTCAAACCCGTGGTGCGAGTAGAAGCGCATGTCCTCTACCGCGACGACGGCTTTCCTAAGGTATTCGGGCATTTCCTGTCCGGAGATCACGATCCTATCCTCCACGAACACGGAAGAGACAGGGCGGCCCTTGATGTCCAGCACTTGAGTGCTCTGTGGAACTCGGGTTTCGGGAAGCGGCAGGAACAGCACCATGAGCAGGAACAGCAAAGTGAGGGTAAGCCCTAGGACGATGCCCGCCTTCGCGAGTAGAAGGGCTACGTCCTTGAGCTTTGGCCGGCGCAGACTCCTCCTTGAAGGCTGCTCACTTTTGCCCTTGGCGCTCCGGGATCTCGCCAACACGGCCCTCCTGAGGCGGAAATGCCTCGTTTCCTCTATGTTTTGTCCAATACCCTTATCTGATATAATTCGGACGACATTTTGGGAGCCCGTCCAAGGGCT
Organism: uncultured Eubacteriales bacterium; assembly: GCA_964602455.1. Lineage (GTDB taxonomy): Bacteria > Bacillota > Sulfobacillia > Fermentithermobacillales > Fermentithermobacillaceae > JBBDIP01. Next base: position 14,781 of record CAZRRG010000010.1, read on the forward strand.
GGGAGGTATGGCATAGATGGAACTCTGGTTTACCGAAGAGTGGCTCCCCGGCCTACGGTTGTCGGTCCAGATCAAGTCGATCGTTTTCTCAAAAAAGACCAAGTACCAGGATCTTTGCATCTACGATACCGAGTCGTTGGGCCGGATCTTGGTCCTCGACGATGTGATCCAAACAACCGAAATTGACGAGTATATATACCACGAAAGTCTGGTTCACGTGCCGCTGTTCAGCCACCCCAATCCCGAGAACGTGCTCATCATCGGGGGCGGCGACGGGGGCTCGCTCCGCGAGGCCCTGAAGCATCCCAGTGTCAAACAGGCCACGCTGGTTGACATCGACGGCGACGTTGTGCAGGCCTCAAAGGATTACTTGCCGCAGTGGAACAAGGGTTTCTCGGATCCCAGGGCAAGGGTAATCATTGGCGACGGGCTCGCCCACGTGGAAAAGGCCAGGCAGGAGTATGACGCGGTAATAATCGACAGCACAGACCCGATAGGCCCCGGCGAGTGCCTGTTCACCGAGGAGTTCTACACCAACGTAAAGAGAGCTCTCAAGCCGGGCGGGGTTGTGTCGGCCCAGACTGAGAACCCGATCATGATGAAAGACCTTGTAACGGACATCCTCCGGAAGTTCCGGCGGGTGTTCCCGATAGCCGAGCTCTACACGTCTCCGATGCCCACCTACCCCGGCGGATGGTGGTGCTACACCTGCGCGTCCTTGGGTCCCGATCCCCGGCGACCGCTGAGAGAGCCGGGCGAGGGGTGGAATCTCAGGCATTACTCGCCAAGTATGCACGAGCGGGCTTTTGTGTTAAGCCCCGGGACACAGCGAGGCATCGTGGACGTGGTGGGAAAACTCTAACAGGAGGGACTGGTCTTTGGCTCCCGTATCGGTCTCCTGGAACCGCATGGAGCGATTCTTGTGGTCTTGCGACGACGATGCCGCCGGCATCGCCATCTTCGGCGTGCCCTTGGATGAGACCACTTCGTTCCGGCCGGGGACCCGCTTCGGCCCCTCCGCGGCGCGGGAGGGATCTCAGCCATTGGAGCTCTACTCGCTGCGGCAACGGGAGTCTCTCGATCCCGCCGACTACGTCGACCTGGGAGATCTCACCCTCCCGATGGGTTCAGTAACCCACGCCTTAGATGTCATCAGGACTGCGTCCAGGCACATACTGGGGAGAGGAAAGAAGTTCATGGCGGTAGGAGGCGAGCACTTGCTCTCGCTTCCGCTTATCCAATCCATGCTAGAGGTCTACCCCGACCTCCGTGTCATCCAGTTTGACGCCCACGCGGACCTCCGGCACGAGTTTACGGGAACCGAATTCTCCCATGGGACCGTCATGAGAAGAGTAGTGGACGTCCTTGGGGCGGGCAGGCTCTTCCAGCTAGGGATCCGGTCAGCGGATAAAGAGGAGTTGGAAGAGACCGAGGGACTTACCGAAGTCCACTTCTACGGCGTGCGGGAGCCGCTCATGTCCCTCTTGCCGCGCCTTTCGGGCTACCCGCTATACCTTTCCATAGACATTGATGTGGTCGATCCAGCTTACGCGCCGGGCACCGGCGTTCCGGAGCCAGGCGGCATTACTTCACAGGAGCTACTCGATTCCTTGGCTCTACTGAAGAGCCAGAATATAGTCGGGGCCGATCTGGTAGAGGTGGCTCCGGCGTACGACTCAACAGGACAAACAGGCCTTCTAGCAGCGGCCATCGTGCGGGAGTGTTTGCTTCTCCTGCGCGGCTCTCGTTGAAGGGAGATGCGACAACCGGTGGATGAGCATGCCAGCGTTTTGGGCGAGGTAAAGAGACTTCTTGCGGACCGGGTGCAGCGGGCGATAGACAAAGCCAAAGAAAAGGGCGAGCTTCCGGCTACCGCAAGCCCTGATATCAAGATGGATATCCCGCAGCGCGCAGACCAGGGCGATTTCGCCACGGCTGCCGCCATGGCCATAGGCCGGGAGATGAAGACCGACGGCCGTACCGTCGCCGGGATCCTCCTAAAGCACCTGGACATGGAAGACACCCCTATCGTGCGGGTGGACATTGCGGGCCCGGGTTTCCTCAACTTCTTCCTCACTTCTTCGTGGCTTGAGAAGGCTATGGCAAGGATCTGGGCCGAAGGCCCGGCTTACGGAAGCACCGGATACGGCGGAGGGAAAAAGGTGCTGGTGGAGTTCGTCAGCGCCAACCCGACGGGCCCCCTTAATGTGGTGAACGCCCGTGCCGCGGCCGTGGGTGACTGCCTGTCATCCCTGCTTCAGGCTTCAGGGCATGTGGTTGAGCGGGAGTTCTACGTGAATGACGCCGGGCACCAGGTGGACCTCCTGGCAGACTCCCTCGAGGCAAGGTACCGCCAGGTCCTTGGCCAGGAAGCGGAACTGCCGGAGAAGGGCTACAAGGGCGAGTATCTCGTGGATATGGCCCGCGACCTGCAGGCGTCTCACGGCGACAGCCTGCTCTCCATGCCCGATAAAGAGAGGCACGAGTTCCTGAAGAAGCACGCGCTTGAGATCATCATCGCCGACCAGCGGGAGACCCTGCTCGCCTATGGTCTCAAGTTCGATACCTGGTTCTCGGAGAAGTCGCTTCGCGACTCGGGATCGTACCTGAACGTCATTGAACTCTTGCGTGTGAAAGGGCTGACGTACGAGAAGGACGGGGCTGTCTGGTTCAGGTCCACCGAGTTCGGCGATGACAAGGACCGGGTACTGGTCAAATCCGATGAAGACGCCAGTGTCACCTATATAGTCCCTGATCTGGCCTACCACCAGAACAAGCTCCAGCGGGGATTTGACCTCCTGATCGACATCCTCGGCCCCGACCATCACGGCTACCAGGCCCGGCTAAGCGCAGGCCTGCAGGGGCTCGGCTATCCCAAGGAAGCGCTGGAAGTCATGATCGTGCAGATGGTCCGTCTTGTCAGGAGCGGCGAATCCGTGAAGATGTCCAAGCGAGGCGGCGAGTTCATCAGCATGAGGGAACTCCTGGAGGAGGTCGGCAAGGACGCCGCAAGATTCTTCTTCCTGATGCGCTCCCCCGAGAGCCACCTGGACTTCGACCTCGATCTCGCCAGGCTCCAGTCCAACGAGAACCCCGTCTACTATGTCCAGTACGCTCATGCGCGGATAGCGAGCATCTTCCGGCAGTTCAAGCAGGACGACCGTCCCGGAGCCATCGGGCCCAACGAGATAAAGTTCTCGCTGCTCAAAGACCCGTCGGAACTTGCGCTGATGAAGCTGCTGGCTATGTTCCCCGAAGAAGTTTATGAGATCGCCAAAGCCCGGGAACCCAACAGGCTCATCACGTACATGACGGGACTGGCTGCGGCGTTCCACTCCTTCTACACCAAGTGCAGAGTGATCAGCGACGACCGCGACCTCACCGACGCGCGGCTCTACCTGACGCGGCTTACTCAGATCACGCTGGCCAACGCGCTTCGCCTTGCCGGGATTTCGGCACCTGAGTCGATGTAGATTCAGGCGCCTGCAACGCCGCAAAGCCATATGACCGGCCTGTGTGAGTTTGTCTGGCCATGAAGGATCTGCGGCCGCAACTGCCGAATACCTAGCGCTGGCGCCCAAAGTTCAGCAGACCGGCGCCGGAAGGTGCATCGGCATGGATCTACTGCGCACGCTTATGTCAGTCCTTGAGACCCTGAACCAGGGAGTCCACGTCGTGGACGAAAAAGGCGTCACAGTCGTGTACAACCGCGCGGCATCGGAGATGGACGGCCTATCGGAACACGAAGTCATAGGCAAGAGCCTGCTTGACGTGTTTCCATCGCTGGACCAGGACTCCAGCACTCTCCTCCGGGTGCTTCGCACAGGGATACCCCAGGAAGCCAAGCAGCAGACTTTCACCAACTACAAGGGCAAGAGGATCACGACCATCAACTTCACCAATCCCGTGATCTTGGACGGAAAGATCGTGGGAGCGTGCGAGGTGTCCACTGACATCACGCGCATGAAGGAGATGGCGGAAACTATTCTTGACCTGCAAAGAGAGCTCCACGGGAAAGACGCTTCAGGCCGGTCGGCCGCACGCAAAGACGCACTGACCGCGCACCGGAGGCTCTACACCATTGATGACATCATCGGTGAATCCGCGTCCATGAAGGACATCAAAGCCAAGGCCTTGCAGGTCGCCGCAACCGATACCGGCGTGCTGGTCTGGGGCGAGACAGGCACCGGCAAGGAGCTCTTGGTGCAAGCCATCCATTCGGCCTCGGCCCGGTCCCACGGGCCCTTCGTCCCTCAGAACAGCGCGGCGTTACCTGAAAGCCTGCTTGAGGGCCTGGTGTTTGGCACAGTTCGCGGGGGCTTCACCGGATCAACCGACCGGCCCGGCCTTCTGGAACTGGCGTCAGGCGGGACCCTGTACCTGGACGAAATCGACAGCATGCCGGCGGGCCTGCAGGCAAAGCTCTTGCGGGTAATCCAGGACAAGCGGGTTAGGAGGCTTGGTGACACCCGGGAGCGCCCCGTCGACGTGCGGATCGTGGCTTCTACCAGCATGCCGCCCAGGCAGGCAGTGGAGCGGGGACTGCTCCGCCCAGACCTCTACTACAGGCTGTCTGTAGTGGAGATAGGGCTTCCTCCCCTGAGGGAGCGTCACGAAGACATTCCGCTCCTCTGCGACCACTTCCTCAAGAAACGGGCAGGCGGCCGCCAGCGCTCCGTATCTCCCCAGGTCATGGCGGCTTTCCTTGCGTACGATTGGCCTGGGAACGTACGCGAGCTGGAGCACGCTATCGAGGGGAGTCTGGCCTTCGCCAAGGGTCCGGTCATCGGACTGGAGGACCTTCCGGTGGCCGTACGTGGCATCATGGCTACCGCATCGGCATACGGGCGACAAGACCGGCAGGCGCAGGACCGGCAGATGCCCGACCATGAGCAGCCGGGGCGGGTCTCTATCACCGGCAAAGGCACAGGCCTCAAGGACGTCCTCCGCGAGAGCGAGCGCGAGGCCATAGCCAAAGCGCTGCAAGAAGGCGGGTCAGTGTCCGGAGCCGCGCGGATACTGGGGATACCGAGGCAGACTCTGCAGTACCGGATGAAGGTGCTCGGCATCGGTGGCACAGGTCTTGCTTAATGATTGAGTGACACGGAGGTGGACCACGATGGAATCGGAGAAGAGCAAGTGTCCGGGATGCAGATACGGTACTCACAGAGTCATCGAACCCAAGGGCGTGCTGCCGCAGGCAGCTTGGAAGATAGATAACTCCCCTGTCCTATACGACAACGAAACGCTGGTCGACGTGCGCACCCTCAACATAGACGCCGCCAGCTTCAAGCAGATCCTCTCGACATGCCCCGCCGGGTTGAGCGACGCGGAGCGGGAGCAGTTCGTGGCTGACGCAGTGCTGGACATCATCCGAAAGAGGGGCAAGATGCATAACCCTGTGACCGGGTCCGGCGGCATGCTGCTCGGCACCATCAAGGAGTTCGGCCCCAACGCTCCCCGCAGGGACGGCGCCAAGGCCGGCGACCTGATCGCTACCCTTGTCTCCCTGTCGCTGACGCCGCTGCACGTGGAGCGGGTCAAGAAAGTGTACCTGGACAAAGACCAGATCGACGTCGAAGGCACAGCCGTGGTGTTCGAGTCGGGTCCTTACGCGGTCATCCCGCGGGACCTGGGCGAGAGGTTGTCACTGGCCCTGTTGGACGTAGCCGGGGCTCCGGCCCAGGCCGCGAGGCTTGTGAAGCCGGGCGACACAGTCCTGGTGCTGGGCGCGGGCGGCAAGTCCGGCCTCATATGCAGCGCCGTAGCCAAGAAACTGTGCGGAGAGCGGGGACGGGTAATCGGCCTCGCCCACGGCAAGGCATCCTCTGAGAGGGCAAAGAGGCTTGGCGCCGCGGACGTCGTGATCTCCGCAGACGCGACGGACGCTCTGGCCACGATGGAGGCCGTGCTGCAGGCCAACGGCGGCAAGAAGGTCGATCTCACCATAAACTGCGTTAACATCCCCAGCACGGAGATGGCTTCCATACTTCCCACCAGGGATGGAGGCAAGGTGTACTTCTTCTCGATGGCGACCTCGTTTACGGCGGCTGCTCTTGGAGCCGAAGGTGTAGGGGCTGACGTCGAGCTCATTATCGGGAACGGCTATGCTACTAACCACGCCAGGATAGCGTTGGACCTCATCCGATCGGACGCAAAGCTGAGGAGCGCGCTCGAGGAGATGTTTCCCGACGATCCCGACGATCCGAGGAGGTAAGAGTACGAAATGGCCTGGAAAGACATCCCTTTGTTCAAGGACGTGACTTCCGAGCAGTGGAACGACTGGCGCTGGCAGTGGAGCCACCGCATTGAGTCGGTCGAGCAGTTGTCGAAGGTAATTCCCCTTGACGACGAGGCTGTAGCCGGCATCGAAAGAGCCCTCACGCGGGTGCGGATGGCGATAACCCCGTACTTCGCCAGCCTCATTGATCCTAACGACCCCAAGTGCCCTATAAGGCTCCAGGCTGTCCCCCGTGGATTTGAGGCGGATGTGAAGCCGTGGGAGTTTGTGGACCCCTTGGACGAGGAGGCCGACTCGCCGGTCGACGGACTCGTGCACCGGTACCCGGATAGGGTCCTCTTCCTGGTCACGGAGCTTTGTTCCATGTACTGCAGGCACTGCACCCGGCGCAGAGTGGTCGGTGTGAGGGACACCATCGCGTCGGAGGAACGGCTGGAGAAGGGCTTTGAGTACATCCGCGCCCACAAGGAGGTCAGGGACGTCCTGATCTCAGGGGGCGACCCCTTCACGCTCACCGACGATCACCTGGAGCACATCGTAAGCACGCTGCGCAAGATACCCCACGTAGAGATCATCCGCGTGGGCACACGGGTGCCGGTGGTCATGCCGCAGAGAGTGACCGAGGAACTTGCCTCGATGCTGGCCAAGTACCACCCGGTTTACGTGAACACCCACTTTAACCATCCCAAGGAGATAACGCCGGAATCGGCCAAAGCCTGCGCGATCCTGGCCGACCACGGCATCCCCCTGGGCAACCAGAGCGTACTGCTGCGCGGAGTGAACAACTGCCCGCAGGTCATGAAGGACCTGGTCAGAGGCCTCGTCCGGATCCGTGTGAAGCCCTACTACATCTACCAGTGCGACCTCACCTGGGGTCTCGACCATTTCCGCACGACAATTTCGGAAGGCCTGGAGATCATGGAGTCGCTCCGCGGCCATACCAGCGGCTTCTCGGTACCCACCTATGTGGTGGACGCGCCTGGCGGCGGCGGCAAGATCCCTCTGAACCCCTCCTACATCTTGACCATGGGCGAAGGCACCGTGGTTGTGCGCAACTATGAGGGCGTCATCTCGGCCTACAGGGAGCCCAGGTATGACGCGGCTGAGAAGTACGGCGAGGACGGCAAGTGCTCCCTGTGCGGCGGCGACCACAAGGACTCGATTGGTGTCGCAGGCCTGCTTGCCGGCAATAAGGTCAGCTTGGTGCCGGAGGGCAATAAGCGGCTGGGACGGCGCAAGTCGAGGTGAGAAGTTGAACCTGGCGGATCTCGTGGCAAGAGCGGTCACCGCTGCCGGACCCGATGGGACCGGCGCGGTGGCCGTCGTGGGCACAGCCAAGAACGTTGGGAAGACGGTGACCATGAACTACCTGGCCAACGAGCTCTCGGCCAGGGGCCTTGCTTTGGGGCTGGTATCCAGCGGACGGGACGGCGAGACCACAGACTCCTTCACCGGCGAGCCGAAGCCGTCGGTTGTACCGCCTCTCGGCTCCTGGGTTGCCACTGCTGAGGGCGTGCTCGGCGAGTCGGCCTCTCTACTGGAGATAGCCGACGTGGGCGAGCGGCCGGGACTCCTTGGTCGCCTGGTCTTGGGCAGGGTGCGGGAGCCTTGGCCGCTGGAACTGGTCGGACCCGGCAGCGCGGCGGAGCTGGCGGCGGTGGTCCGCTCCTTGCGAGCGCTTGGCGCAGACATCGTCCTCGTGGATGGCGCCCTGGACAGGGTCGCAGCCGCACACCCCGCGGTGAGCGGAGCGGTCGTCCTGGCCACCGGCGCCGCGGCGGGCGTGAGCCTCCAGGCCATCGCAGAGCGCGCGGGTTTTCTGGCGTGGCTGTGGTCCAGGCCGGCTCCACGCGACTCCGTGGTGGAAGAACTTGCCCGCGAAGCGGTGGCTAGGGGCAGGGTCGCCTTCATAGACCACGGTGGTCGCTCGCCCAGACTGCGGATGACGCCCTACCGGACATGCCTCGGCCTTGAGGAGGACATCCTCGCCAAAGCAGGCGACGCGTCCTACGTAGTTGTGCCAGGCGCCGTAAGCCAGAAGTTCCTGAACGACGCGAGTTCCTGGCGAGATGGCGATGACTTCACGGTGATCGCCTCAGCAGCCGTCAACGTGTTTGCCACTGAAGATCCTGGCGTACCGATCCTGACGGTGGACCCGATAAGGCTCCTGGCTGTCACCGTGAACCCGGTGTCGTACAGAGGCGTGTCGTACGGGTCCGCGGAGATGGTAAGGGCGGTCGCATCTCAGATAGAGCGCAGGACGGGTTTCTCCATGCCTGTATTCGACGTGGTTTCCGGGGAGAGCAGCGGAAGGAGCGTGACCGGCATGGCTGTGGGGTAGGCGGCTTCTTCTCGGGCGAGCTAACGGCGGAAAACATAGGTTTCCTCGATATCTTTGAAAACCTAGCGCCAAAATCATCACCGGGCCGGAGGGTCAAGGCCAGGGCCGAACCCTTCTTGCCTGGGCAGGAGCATACCTTAATCAATGAATGGCAGATTGTAAAGGATCTCGCCAGGGCCAAGGAGTCAAACCCTGAAGTCTTCGCCAAGCTGGGCGCCGTCCTCAGTTCCATGAAGGACCCTTTCCACGCGATCTCGCTCCTCGAAGAAGGCAGAGTGCTCACTCCATCGGAGCTCTTCCTTATCGCTCACCTGGCCTTTTCTACGAGCCGGGCGCTCTCCGCCATGGAGGAAGGCAGACGAATCCCGTGGCCTAAGCGGGCGGTGCCGCCTTCCCTGGCGGCGGTTGAAAAGCGGCTGCTCCCGGGCTCAACCGGACAACCGGTGTTTTACGTGGTGGACGCCTACTCGCCTGAACTGGCCAAGGTGAGGGCGGAGAGGAAGAGCAAGGAGAAAGCGTGGCGGGCCGAGATGGCTCAGGAGGCCGACGCCGTCGAGAAGCTCATCGGGCGCAAAGTGGGCCTCCGTGAGGAGATCGCGATACGGAAGTCCAACCCCGACATGGTGGACAAAGCCAGGCTCATGCCCGAACTCGGAGAGGTGCGGGAGACGCTGACCCACGTCCACTTCCGGCTGAAGGCGGCGAGGGAAGCCGTCAGGCTGGAACGGGAGATTAGCCGGCTGCGCCAGAGAGAGTCCGCCCTTGAGGGCGACATACTCGCTGCGCTGTCCCGGGAGCTTGCGCCTAGGGCTGCTCAGCTGGAGGCTGCCGCGTGGGCCCTGGGCGAGCTGGACTACCTGATATGTAAGGCGGATCTCGCCCTTCAGTGGAAGGCCGCAGTTCCTGAGATCTGCCCCGAAAATACTCGTACGCTGCGGATTGTACAGGGATTCCATCCGCCGGTGCAGGAAGAGGTCGAGAGCCGGGGAGGGAGATTCCAACCGCTTACGCTGGAGCTGGACGAGCCTGTGACGGTCATCACCGGCCCCAATATGGGAGGCAAGACGGTTTCCCTGAGGACGGCCGGGCTCTGCGTCGCGCTGGCCCAGTACGGGTTCCTGGTCCCCGCGGAGGCGATGAGCTTTTCGCTCTATGCCTTCGTGTACTTCCAGCCGCAGACGCCCGGGAAGCCCGGTCTCTCGAGCTTCGCCGAGGAAGTCCTATCGCTCAAGGATCCCCTGTCAAGAGAACGCGAGCGGGGACTGGTCCTCCTGGACGAAGTGGGACGCGGGACGAACCCGTCGCAAGGGATGGCCCTGTACGCCGCGGTGCTTCAACACATGCGGGAGGTAAGCCCGAGTTCCACGGTCATAGCCACTACTCACTACCACGGGTTGGCTGCGGTGGTCGGGGCTCCTCACTGGCAGGTCGCCGGGCTTAGGCCCGAGTCTCTGGACTCCGGGGGCGGGTCCAGTGATATTAACTGGCTCTACAAGCATATGGACTACAGGCTTCAGAAGGTAGGCCCTGACGCGCCGACCCCCCAGGACGCCCTTCTGATAGCGCGGACGTTGGGACTGAACGAGGACATCATCGCCCGCGCTCTGCGCCTGGTCGGGAGAGGCAAGGTGACTACAGATGGAACTGCGTTTTGACCGTTCAGCGGCAGAAAGGTGCCATGAAATCGCGAGCGCCATCGCCGCCGGCGTGAACAAGGAGCTGGCCGCGTACAGCACTGAGACTATAGAGAGGACGGTTGCCCGGCTCTTTGGGGTTGACGGTGTGGATTCCCACGGCGTCCCGCTGCCCAATGTGCTGGTGGACCACCTGAAGGCCGCAGGCAAGCTGGGTAGCGGCGTTGCCGTCCACCTGGCCAATGCATGTCTTGCTCTCGAAGTAGGGCCACAGGAGGTCGCGGAACGGGTGGCCGCCGGGCGGCTGGACTTCTCGTCCCTACCGTGGCTCGGGCTCGAGGCTTGCGAGAGCAAGGCGCTCGAGTTAGCGGAAGTCGGCCTGGCCAGGATCGCCGAAAGGCGCCGGGAAAGAGACGCCCTGCTCGAGGATATGCCCGTGAAGGAGACGCCGTGGCTCTACGTCATTGTGGCTACCGGGGACATACGGGAGGACATAGTGCAGGCCAGGATGGCGGCGGCCCAGGGAGCCGACGTCATTGCGGTCATCCGGTCCACCGGCCAGAGCCTCCTGGATTACGTTCCGTTCGGGGCGACAACCGAAGGCTACGGCGGCACCTACGCCACCCAGGAGAACTTCAGGCTCATGCGTGCCGCGCTGGACGAAGAGTCGCGCAAACTGGGCAGGTACGTGAGGTTGGTCAACTACTGCTCAGGGCTTTGCATGCCTGAGATCGCGGCCATGGGGGCGCTCGAACGGCTGGACGTCATGCTGAACGACGCGATGTACGGCATTCTCTTCCGCGACATCAACGCCGAGCGAACTCTCCGCGACCAGCGGTTCTCCCGCATGATAAACGCGTATGCCGGCATCATCATAAACACCGGAGAGGACAATTACCTGACCACGGTGGATGCCTTCAACGCAGGACCATCGGTTGTGGCGTCCCAGTTCATCAACTACCACTTCGCCAAGCTTTCGGGCCTGCAAGACAGCTGCATCGGGCTCGGGCACGCGTTTCAGATAGATCCCAGCATAGAGGATAGCCTCCTCCACGAGATTGCCGGCGCCCTCCTGGTGCGGAACCTGTTCCCCGACTGCCCCATCAAGTTCATGCCGCCCACGGTCCACAAGACAGGCGACATTTTCTTCGCCCATGCCCTTGACTCGTCATTCAACCTTGTCTCAGTAATGACGGGGCAATCCATTCACCTGGTAGGGATCCTGACCGAAGCCATCCACACGCCGCTCTTGCAGGACCGCTACGCGTCCATCAGAGCTGCCAAGTACATGCGCAACGCGGCCAAGAACCTCGGCGCCAACCTAGATCTCTCGCAGGAGGGCAAGATCGCGCAAAGGGCCAGGGACATCCTGGGCAAAACCGAGTCCCTCCTAAAATCGGTCCAGGATAAGGGCCTGTTCCGGGCCATCGAGGAAGGTACGTTCGGAGGAGTGAAGAGAAGGCGCGAGGGCGGCAAGGGCCGCGAGGGCGTGTTCCTTAAGGATTCGTGGTACCGGAACCCGGTCGAAGACATCCTCCGGCGCGAACTGGGAATCGGCGATAGCGAGGTGGCTCAATGATGAACGAAAAGACGCCAACCACAAACCCTGGAGCCGTGAGGGACGCGGTCCTCCTTCCATATGGCGACCATCACAACGACGGGCTGGTACAGGTCAGTTTCACGCTGGAGGTGCCTGACGGTCCTCTGGGCGATGAAGCGGCGCGCCAAGTCATGCGGCTGATGTCGCTGAAGGATCCCCAGGTAGTGGAGTCCACAGCCCTTGGCGAGAACTACACCTTCTTCGTGGGATACGGCAAGTTGTACCGTCCCGTGGAGATTGGAAAACTCAAGGTAGCCCGGCCAATGTGGGACAAACTCGATGTAGCCGTCATGGAGTCCATGGTCCAGTCCAAACTGGGGCGGCCTATCTCGGTGATCGGAGCGGCCACGGGGTCCGATGCCCACACCGTGGGCCTTGACGCCATCCTCAACTACAAGGGATTTGCAGGAGACCACGGCCTGGAGGCATATTCGTGTTTCCGTGTGGTTAACATGGGTTCTCAGATACCCAATGAAGTGCTGGTTCAGCGTGCATGGGAGGAGAAGGCCGACGCCATCCTCGTGTCCCAGGTGGTGACACAGGGCAACGTCCATCTCTCCAACCTAACCAACCTCGTTGAGTTGCTTGAGGCCGAGGGCTGGCGCGACAAGGTCGTTCTTGTGGCGGGGGGACCGCGTCTCACCCACTCACTGGCGATAGAACTTGGCTACGATGCGGGGTTCGGGGCCGGCACAAAACCATCGGATGTTGCGTCGTATCTGTGCCAGGAAGTGATAAGGCGCAAGGGCGCATTCCCGTATTGAAACAGTGATATGAGGTGAGTAGAATTACTGAGGGCAAAATGCTCGGGCAAGGAACTAATGGACTTATCTGCGTTTCTCATGGGGGTGGCATTGTGAGTGAGCCTATGCAGGCCGGAAACCCCCGGGGGGATCTTTCAGTAACAGATGTGGCATACCAGATCCTGAAGGATCGCCGGGAGCCTATGAAGTATAAAGATCTTGTCGAAGAAGTCTTAGCCCAGAAGGGATCGAAACCGGGGCAGTCGCTCCCCAAACTCATGGCCAAGGCACACACAGAGATTAGCCTCGATAATCGCTTTCTGAACCGCGGCAGCGGGATGTGCGGGCTACGGGAATGGACCGTCAAACCACCTTCCTACAAGGTAGTCGAGGTTCTGTCGGGTGAGCGGCCAAAGCCCGGCGAACGACTCCGAAGGGAACTTGTCACGCTAGACGAAAACTACCAAGAAGAAGCAACAGAAGAGGAACCGGTAGGGGAGCCCGAGGAACCCGAGGAGGGATAGGGCTCCCTCCCCTTTTAGGAGGTCCATATATGCCAAAATTCATATTTGTTACTGGAGGAGTAGTCTCAGGTCTCGGCAAGGGCATCACCGCCGCTTCGATCGGCACCCTCCTAAAAGCGCGAGGATACTCGGTCACCATCTGCAAGATGGACCCCTACGTCAACGTTGACGCGGGCACCATGAGCCCTCTCCAGCACGGCGAGGTGTTTGTCACAGAAGACGGCGCCGAAACCGACCTAGACCTCGGCCACTATGAGCGGTTCATCGATAGGCCGCTCAGGGCCGCCAACAGCGTGACCACGGGCCAGGTCTACGGAGCGGTCATCGCCAAGGAGAGGAAAGGGGAGTTCCTGGGCAGCACAGTCCAGGTCATCCCCCACGTCACCAACGAAATCAAGGACCGCCTGCTCAGGCTGGCGCGGGATACCAACGCCGACATCATAATCAACGAGATCGGCGGCACCGTCGGTGACATTGAGGGGCTTCCCTTCCTTGAGGCCATCCGCCAGTTCAGATTTGACGTGGGCCGCGAGGATACTTTGTACGTGCACGTTACCCTTATCCCCTACCTGCCCTCCAGCGGCGAGCAGAAGACCAAACCGACTCAGCATAGCGTTGCTGAACTGCGGTCCATCGGTATCGCCCCCGACGTCATTATCGCCCGCTCCTCCATGCCGCTGTCGGTTGAGATGCGGGATAAGATAGCGCTGTTCTGCAGTGTGGACAAAGGCTCGGTTGTGCAGAACCTTGACTCCAGAAGCATATACGACGTACCGGTCATGCTTGAGCGCGAGGGATTGGGCAGGATCATCGAGGACAAGCTTCGTCTTGCCCCGCGGACTCCTGACCTCAAGGACTGGCACGAGATCGTCGATAAGATCGCCAACCCAGCTCACAAGGTGAAGATCGCCCTGGTAGGAAAGTATGTTGCCCTCCACGACGCCTACAAGAGCGTGGTTGAGGCCCTGTACCATGGCGGAGTAGGAAACGACACCAGGGTAGAGATCCAGTGGGTCGACGCCCTTGACTTGGACAATGCCGGAGATGACCAGGTAAAGGATGCCCTCAAGGATGCGGACGGGATACTGGTGCCCGGCGGCTTCGGTAGCAGGGGCATTGCAGGCAAGATCAAGGCTGTCCGCTATGCGCGGGAGAACAAGATCCCCTTCTTCGGGCTTTGTCTGGGCATGCAGTGCGCGGTGATTGAGGTTGCTCGCCATGTCCTCGGGTTTGAACAGGCCAACTCAACGGAGTTCGACCCGGATACGCCTCACCCGGTCATCGACCTCATGCCGGAGCAAAAAGACGTGGAGGATATGGGCGGCACAATGCGCCTTGGCCTCTACCAGTGCAGGTTGAAGGAAGGATCCCTGTCTCGCGAGGCATACGGCTCCGAGCTGATCGAGGAGCGCCACCGCCACAGGTTTGAGGTGAACCCCAGGTACGTTCCTGATCTGATTCGCGGAGGACTGATCCCCGTGGGGATCTGGCCGTCCAGAGGGCTTGTCGAGATCGTGGAGTACAAGGACCATCCCTGGTTCGTGGGATGCCAGTTCCATCCCGAGTTCCTCTCCAGGCCTGTGAGACCCCATCCCCTGTTCAGGGAGTTCGTCAAGGCCGCGGTGAAGAAGGCGGAGACGTAGAGGCGGGAAGCCGAGAGGCGGACAGGCATGGCGGCCGCAGCTTTATTGGTCATCGCATGAGCCATCGGATCCATTCCGCCCGACTTCGTGGTTGGAAGGGTTGGAGGCTAGTCGTCTGGCGACTGATAGCGAACCGCATAAGTCGCACCGCGATCCATATGGACGGCCATCCTATCACGTGGCGACCAGTCAGATTTTCGGGGGTCACCAGATGAACATTACTAAGTTAGTCATATTCCCTCTGGTGACCATTAGCGGAAAAAGTCGGGTCACCCCATGCCTAATCAGCGCTGATTAGTTACCGCATGACCATGGTTTTCGACATGTTAACCTTCTGGTGACCGTTGAAGAACCGCCGAAAGGTCATGTGGCGACCCGTCGAAAACCGAGAGGTCATCGGATGACTGTTAGTTGAGTTATTGGGTCATGGGAGGATAGGTTGACTCCCGAACTCCAGAGCTTCAGAGCTTCAGAGCACCAGAACACCAGAGCACCAGAACTCCAGAACACATAAGGAAAGGGCTCCGTTACGGAGCCCTTTCTTCATCATTGACCAATCATGCACAGATGCTGGCCGACAGACAACCTACAACAGCCTCTAGCTACCGGGCCCCATTAGGCCTGACCACAGGCAGCCGCACTCGGTCAGTTACACCAGGTCGTGCAGCAGCTTCTCGCGGTCGCCGGGGAGTAGGTCCACCGGCGGAACTTCGATCAGTGCGTACGCGCCGGGCCTCTGCCTGGTAGTGGCCCTTGCCGCCGAAACCAGGACCTGCGCCGTAGCCGACGGGTTGCAGAGCCGCATCTTCAGCTCCAGCGTCTGGTTCTCGGCTGAGCCGCAACCGCCGTAGCGCTCCAGCGAGACTCCGTGCCCCATAGCCTCGACGTCTGCGACGCGGTCCACGCGGGTGACGCGGGTCTCATCGTTGACGAAGTAGGGGTCCTTCTTGATGGCGGCCGCTACTTCCTCAAAGTTGGCGCCGTCCTCGAGCTCAATGTAGACGTCGCGCTTGTGCTTGCCGAAGCCTGCCGGCAAGGTCATGGACAGGGCGTTCCTGACGCCGGGGATCGCCTTTACCGCCACCGTGTGGCCCATGCTCATGCCCGGACCAAAGTTGGTGTATGTAAGGCCTCTCGGTGCCATCGCCATGAAGAGGGCGCGGATGACCGAGTCGGTGCCGGGATCCCATCCGGCGCTCATGATAGCCACGCTGCCGTGCTCTTTGGCGCAGGCGTCCAGGTCTCTGTGAAGGTTCATGAGAGGGTCGCCGTGGATGTCGAAACTATCGACGGTGTTGATACCCTTCTTGAGGTACTGGGGCGCAATGGTCGGGACCTGCCGGGACGGCGTGGCGAGCACAGCCACGTCGACCTTGCCCAGCTGCTCCACGGAAGTGACGACAGGGCAGCCGAGGCCAGGGTCCTCAGGATTCCTGCGGACCAGACCGGCCAGCTCCATGTCGGGAGCCTGCCTTATGCACATCGCCGCTTCCTTGCCAACGTTTCCGTAGCCCACTACACAGACACGAATCTTGTTCACAGTGCCACCTCCGAGTGCGCGAACCGCTTAGCGACGGGCGCTGGGTCGCGCACGTCTCACTTTGTGCTATTTCGCACTTACGACGTCGCTTACCTGCCGCTATTGTAACTCTGCCAGAGTGGATGGACATAACCCGCAGCAGGACGGGCCTTTCGTTAGCCGCCGCCGCGGGAAGTCCGACATGTGCATAGACAGACGCGGTAGAAGTGAGCGATACTTGAGTTCTGGAGGGAATCCATGCCTCCAGGTCTAGAGGTGCACAACAATAGAGTTGGAGTGAGGTTTATGAGCTCTCTTATAGAAGGGATCGCGCCAAGGAAGGTCGGCATCACTGATACCACGCTCCGCGACGGTCATCAGTCCCTGCTGGCAACCAGGATGCGGACCGCTGACATGCTGCCCATCATCGAGAAGATGGACCAGGTCGGGTTCCGTTCGGTCGAGGTCTGGGGCGGCGCCACGTTTGACACAGCTATGAGGTTCCTTAATGAAGACCCGTGGGAGAGACTTGCCCTCCTAAAGCAGGCCTTCAAGAAGACGCCTCTTCAGATGCTGCTCCGCGGTCAGAACCTCGTTGGATACAAGCACTATGCCGACGATGTGGTCGAGGCCTTCTGCAAGGCCGCGGTCAGAAACGGCATTTCCATCATGCGGATTTTCGACGCCGTCAACGACTCCCGCAACATGTGGAAGGCCATTGAGGTGTCAAAGGCTGAAGGCGCTCACATCCAGGCGACAGTGTGCTACACCATCAGCCCTGTCCATGACCTCAAGCACTACGTCTCGGTTGCGAAGGAACTGCAGGAAATGGGCGCTGACTCGCTATGCCTCAAGGACATGGCCGGTATCCTCTCGCCCAAGGACGCGTTCAACATCGTCAAGGCGTGGAAAGAGGAGATCGGCCTTCCGGTGCAGGTCCACTCCCACTACACGTCGGGTATGGCTTCGGCCACCTACCTCAAGGCCATTGAAGCAGGCGCCGACGTGGTAGACTGCGCCATCTCGTCCATGTCGCTGGCGACGTCCCAGCCGCCGGTTGAGTCCATCGTCGCGGCTCTGGACGGCACCGCTTACGATACCGGGCTCAACCTGGACCTCCTGTCCGAGATCGCCGACTACTTCAAGGAGGTCAGGCAGAAGTACGGCGCGTTCGACAAGGCCTCCGCGGTGCCGGATGCCAACGTGCTCCGTTACCAGATCCCCGGCGGCATGATCTCCAACTTCATTTCCCAGCTTAGAGAGCAGAACGCTCTCGACAAGCTTCCGGCAGTGTTCGCCGAGGTTCCCAGGGTTAAGGAAGACATGGGGCATCCGCCGCTTGTCACTCCGACCAGCCAAATAGTCGGTACGCAGGCTGTCTTCAACGTCCTCCTAGGCGAGCGCTACAAGATAGCCACCAACGAGGTCAAGGACTACTTCCGCGGCCTCTATGGAAGGCCGCCGGCGCCCGTGAACCCCGAGATCCAGCGCAAGGTCATCGGAGACGAGAAGCCCATCACCGATCGTCCCGCGGACCACATCGAGCCGGGTCTGGCTAAGGCCAAGCAGGAGCTGGGCGCTCTCTATACAAAGGAAGAGGATGTCCTCTCATATGCTCTGTTCCCGCAGCAGGCCAAGAAGTTCCTTGAGGAGCAGTTGGCCAAGCGGACCGGAGTGGACCAGCAGCTCCTGGAGCAGTCCAAGAAGGAGAGCCCGACAGGGTACGCTCCGGTATAAAGGCAGCGTAATGCGGTTCAATTGCGCCGGGGCTGCTGTGGAGTGGGTCATCCTGCCATTGCGGTGTCGGGCCTGCGAACCCATCGTTGAACGCAGATGAACAAGAGGCCGGTGCAGGCGCGCCGGCCCTTTGTTTGCTGGAGATTATGATATTGGCTAACGTGCGGGAGGGTTTCTTGGCACGGCATAGGAAGAGTTTGGGCAGGAGTTGGAGAGGACCGGACGGACCGCGCATAGGGGGCTACATAATATGAAGGAAATCGACATCTATCAAGTGGATGCGTTCACCGGTGAGTTGTTCGGCGGCAATCCCGCTGGAGTTGTTCCCGACGCGACCGGCCTCGGCGAGGACGTCATGCAGAAGATAGCCAGGGAGATGGCCCTGTCGGAGACCGCGTTCATCATCGACAAGCGCGGCAAGGGTGTCGGCGGCCAGCCCTGCATCTTCAAGAACAGCGTTCAGGGGCCCGATGTGCTCAAGGCTGCGGACTTCGAGGTCCGTTTCTTCACCCCGTGGAACGAGGTGGATCTCTGCGGTCACGCCACTATAGGAAGCTTCTGGCTCTTGGCGGAACTCGGGATCATCAACTTGAGCAACGGTACTCGTCCCGCGAAGGCACAACCTGAACACCGCAAGAGTGACGGCGAGATGGGTCATATCACGAGCGATTCCGGTGAGGTCCGAGTGTACCAGCAGACCAAGGCCGGTCTCCTGCCGGTGGACATCCTCGCAGGATGCGAGGGAACTCCCGTAAGGGTGATGATGACGCAGAATCTGCCCGAGGTTGTGTCGATTCCTTCATATGAAGAGATAGCGGAACTCGAGGGCATCCTGGGCGCGCCCAAGGGCTGCATTACCGGTTTTGTGGGTCCGGACGGGCAGCACGCTGTACCTCAGGTCGTGACCACGGGCCTGCCGGACCTGATTGTCCCGGTCAGCTCCCGCGAAGCCCTCCTTTCGATGCGCCCCAACATGGCGGCCCTTATCGATTTCTGCAATGCTAGGAAGATAATCAGCTGCCACTGCTTCTCCTTGGAGACCCTCGACCCTGCCGCGACGGTCCATTGCAGGGACTTTTCACCCGCGGTGGGGGTGCCGGAGGAGTCGGCGACCGGGACCGCCTCCGGCGCCACAGGCGGTTACCTGGTACTCAACAAGCTGGTGCCTGTGAAGGAGCCGGTCACGAGGATAGTCTGTGAGCAGGGATATGTCCTCAAGAGGCCGTCCACCATCCACGTCGAAGTGGAATCACACGACGGCAGAATCACCGGCGTGAGGGTCGGCGGCAGCGCGGTTACCGCAATCAAAGGGAAGATCCGGGTTCCGTAGGCTTAGCCAACCTATCAAGTAGTTCCCGGTCAAGAGTTGCCGGCTCCAGTTGAGAGAGCTGGGCAATCGTCGGGCCCAAGTGCGGGGTGTGTACATATGAGCTTCCTTAAAAGACACAGGCGTGTGATCCTAGTTGCTCTAGTTGGCTGTATGATCGCCGGCGCACTGGGGCTCTACTACCTTCGTACTTCGCAGTCGGAATTCGCCAGAAGCTTTAGGGCCGTCGTGAAGAACTACCTACGTATGAACTCCCTCCAGAAGAGGCCCGATCTGGCGGAGGGCCTCACCATAGAGAAAGAGACTGTCTACGTCGACGGCGCTATTGGCTCGATGCCGGACAAGCTCGACGGCCACGACGTGAAGGTCCTGTACGAGACCCCGGACGGACACAAGTTCTGCGACTACGCCAACGGGCTATCGGTCATGCTGCCGTCCGATATGGTCCCCGACTTCTCCACCAGCCCCAAGTACGTATCCTTCCAAAGCCAAAACGCGAAAGTCGTCATTAGCAGGGAATGGACCTATGACCCCGACGTCTCCGGATACGTGCGGTACTACTTCTTCAGGTTCGTGCTGAACGAGTCGTGGAGGGCTGAGAACAACGTCGAGCTCCTGGAGGATATCAACACGGATCGGTATGAGCGCATCACGGTCAGATTGAACGACTATCCCGGCCCGTTCGACACTTACACCTATATCGTCCTCAAGACCGGCTCGACCAACTTCTTCTACGCGATGATGAAGTACCCGTCGGGAGACCCGGTTGCGGCCGCACTGCCTGACCAAGTCCTCGAGACCTTCTCCTACTTCAACCCCGAGGGAACGCCAAGGTATGCGACGGACTACCATCCGGAGATACCGGACAACTGGACCGCCGAGACCCGCGCCGTCTATGAGGAACTGGCTGCGGCCACCGGCGTTACGTGGGGCATCTTTACCAAGGACGTGACCGGCCAGGGGATATCGACTACGATACCCGAGATAGAGAGGCGGATCGACCACCAGTTCGGCATCATTCTCGCCTATACCGGCCTGGACGGCGGCTTTCCCACCGGGTTCATGGAGAGGTGCACTCGTGAGGGTCGGCTGGTTGAGATGACGTTGCAGGCCACAGAGAGCAACAACACGGCTCTTTTTGCCCGGTCTCCTTGGCTTCAGCTCTACCGGACGGGTGACGATGAGCGGATACGCCAGTTCGCCCGAGACGCCAAGGCGTTTGGGAAGCCGTTCCTCTTCCGGCTCAACAATGAGATGAACTCAGATTGGGTGAGCTACGGCGGCGTCGTGAATCTCCTTGACCCGGACATCTACACCGAGAACTGGCGCACGGTCTATAGGATCTTTCAAGAAGAGGGCGTCGATAACGCCATCTGGATCTGGAACCCCCACGATAGGGACTACCCGCCCAACCAGTGGAACACCCAGATCGCCTACTACCCCGGCAATGAGTATGTCCAGATGTTCGGCATCACGGGGTACAACAATGGTACCTACTACCAGTACGTAACCGGCGAAACCTGGCGCGAGTTCAAGGAGATCTACGACAGGATAGATACCGAGTTCGGGAATCTGTTCGGCTCCTTCCCTTGGATCATAACGGAGTTTTCGTCCAGCTCCATCGGTGGGGACAAGGCGAAATGGATAGACGGCATGTTCGACGACATAGGCAACCACAAGAACATCAAAGCCGCTGTGTGGTTCAGCTATGCCGACTTTGATCCCAAGGACAACAAGACGGTGTCGCGGCCTTACTGGCTCGACGAGACCGATGCCACCGTCGCGGCGTTCAAGCGCGGGCTGGCCAGGCAGAAGAGCGCCACACCGTAATCGCGCACTGTTCCGCTCCCACCCATTCCCGCCCTGTCCAGTATGTGCACCGGCAGGATCTAAGGCCTATGCCAAGAAACGATCCTCACATGCGGAACACATGTGCTCTGTGCTCGTCTAACTGCCAAGCGAGGTGAATCTGGCATGAAGGGCAAGCTCTTGGTGACCGGCTTCGAGCCTTTCGGTGGCGATGAGGTCAACCCTTCAATGGAGATCGCGAAGTCGCTGGATGGGATGGAGATCAACGGCTACCAGGTCGTTGCCCGTGTCCTTCCGGTCGAATGGGGAACAGTGAGACAGCGGGTCGAAGCGCTGATGGATGAGATCCAGCCCGCCGTAGTGCTGTCCCTGGGGCTGGCAGCGGGCCGGACGGAAATCTCGGTCGAGAAAGTCGCGGTCAACTACACCTCCAAGAGCAAGGATAACGCCGGCGTGCTTCCATCGGACCAGGCGGTCGTGCCAGGCGGACCCGACGCCTTCTTCGCCACCATCCCTGCGGAGCAAGTGGTGGAGGACATAACCGCGAAGGGAATCCCGGCAAAGCTCTCGCTTACGGCAGGGGCTTACCTCTGCAACTATGCCTTCTACTGCGCGTCCCGTTACGCAAAGGAAAAGGGAGGAAAGACCCTGGTAGGGTTCATTCACATCCCTGCAACCCCATCGATGGTGGCCGGGAAGCCAAAGGGCGGACCGTCTATGGCGGAAAGCCTGGTAAAGGACGGTATTGTACAGGCGTTGACAACCTCAACCATAGGCCTTACAAAATGTGGGTGAGGAAGAAGGAATTCTAGACTTTGCGACGAACTGTACAAGTCGCTAG
>CAZRRG010000011.1:0-36630 GCA_964602455.1 uncultured Eubacteriales bacterium
CTGCTGTATGTCGCTCGTAAGCTTGTCGTGCATCTGGCGCATCTTGACGGCGTTTTCGTGAGCTGCCGCGTATGCCGTCATGAGGCCGGCGCCGACGTTCTCCAGCTCCTGCTTCTTCGCGATGAAGACCCGGGCGTCGCCATCATTGCCGGCAGCGACTGCCTTCCTGGCGAGCTCAGCGTACTTGGCCACCTCGGCCTGGTTGGCGTCGAGCATGCGCTTCGTGCGGGTTTCCTCTGCCATCACGCTGGCGGTGCTGCGCTTTACCTCGGCCAGATCCTCCATCATTTCGTTGAGGTATAGGTCGATCATCTTCGATGGATCTTCCATCTTGTCCAAGAGCGCGTTCACGTTGGCCTTGATGATGTCAGCGAACCTATCGAGAATCGCCACTGTGGTTTCCTCCTTGTCCTTTATCCAGTCTCAAAACTATACGAGTTTGGGGTCCTGAGGTCCCGAATCCTTCGGAGCATTTGGGTCTGCCGGTGGACTGTCAACCGTCTCAGGTTCAGTTGGCGTCGGTTCCGGCTCACCTGCCTTGGGCAGGATTGCCTCCGGCTCTACCGGCTTCACTTCAGAATCCTGGTACTTCTTCGCCAGTTCTTCCACCTCGGTATCACCGAACTTCTCGAGGGGCGCCTTAAGTATCGCCTCGGTCCGCTGCGCCTCCAGGTTCTTCTGATGCTTGGCGTTCTGCCACCAAACGAGGGCTACAGCTGCCAGTAAGACGACCCCTAGCACGAGCATCACTGGAATCCAGGGTGACCGGGTGACCGTCATGATGCGGTCCGCGGCATCCCTGAAGGCCGTGCTGAAGTACTCTTCATCAGTGAGGTTCTTGTAGTAATAGTACCGATCGAGGTAGTCGAGCAGAATGTCGCCCGCCTCGGTGTCAATTACCGTCTTTGCCTGAGTCCCGCAGACGTACCTGTCCATGTAC
Organism: uncultured Eubacteriales bacterium; assembly: GCA_964602455.1. GTDB lineage: Bacteria > Bacillota > Sulfobacillia > Fermentithermobacillales > Fermentithermobacillaceae > JBBDIP01. The sequence goes on from CAZRRG010000011.1 coordinate 941, forward strand.
ACGCCGTCATACTCAAAGAACACTAGCAGCAGGTGCGCCTCATCGGTGAACAGCTGGTCGTATAGATCCCGTGCGAACTCGTCGAGCTCGGCCATGGACGGGTAGTGGGACCCGTTCACAGTGTCGGTAATGTACACATGAGGCTGAACCCCAGTCTTCTGATAGAAGTACTTCAGTCCCGATTGCAGCGTTGTCCGGTTGCCGATCCAGTCCAAGGTATCGGTGTAATAGGCGGTCTCATTCACGGAGCCCGCCGGGAGAGGCACTCTGGCCACTGTGGATCTGGTGATGTCCCGGTCGACGCCGTTACTGAGCGCATATGCCATGAGCACCACGATCATTGTCACGATAGCCGTGATAAGGAGAGCAGTGCCGCATCCCATGCCGGACTGCTTGCGGGTCGGAGGCGCGCTTCCGTTCGGCTGACTCGGAGGCGTGCTTCCGCCAGGTGCGCTGGGAGAAGGACCTCCGCTAGCGGGCCTGTTGTTCTGAGTCACGATGACCGGAGGCATGATCACCGTGCGGCGCGGAGCAAACCAGCCGCCGAAGCCACCGCCTACGTTGCGGGGGCGTGGGCTGGGACTGCTGCCACCGAAAACGCCGCCACCTGACCTGCCCGGGCTGCCGCCAAACATGCCGCCACCAGAGCGGCCGCTGCTGCCGCCGCCGAACACGCCGCCGCCGCGGCTCCCTCCGCTTCTTCCTCCGCCAAAGGAGCCTCCGATGCGGCCACCGCTGCTCCGGCTTCCGCCGAACGAGCCTCCGCCGCCTCTTCCCCCGGAACCGCCGCTTCTTCCCACTTTTCCATCCTCTATTCGTGACTTGGTTATTGCCCCAGTGCCTTCCTGTCAACCAGCTTGAGTCTATCACCCGCTGCTTCGGACAGACAACGAACGGGCTCATTAGCTGTCTTAGCAGGCGTTGGGGACACGTCACAGTCTATGACTACGTGAGTGAGCCGTAGATGTATCACCTACGTCACACATATCGAGCTAGAGGAAGTACGACCATCCCAGGAGAACCCTGCTGATGCATCTCATGTGGTAGGCTGGCAACCCTACCGGCTGGTAGTAGTCGGTCTAGCAGGCATTTATCTTCACAGGTACCCTGAAAGGAGATGGCTTGAGGTGACCTATCCACGCGGTTCGGAGAACGCTGCTTCGGTGGTTAAGGCGCCGGTAAATGAGCGAGTGCTTACCTACGCGCCCGGGACGAAAGAACGGGATGAGGTCAAGGCTGCGCTGCGCGATCTTCACGCAACGCAGATTGAGATTCCCCTGGTAATCGGGGGCCGTGAAGTCCGGACGGGAGTCACCGCCCAGTGTGTGATTCCCCACGATCACGGGCATGTGTTGGCTACTTACCACATGGCGGGTCCAAAGGAAGCTCAGATGGCTATTGACGCAGCCCTGGAGGCCAAGAAGGAGTGGGAGAGCCTACCCTGGGAGCACCGGGCGTCAGTCTTCCTCAAGGCTGCCGAGATCCTGACAGGTCCCTGGCGCGCCAGGGTAAACGCGGCAACCATGTTGGGTCTCAGCAAGACGATCTTCCAAGCTGAGATTGACGCAGTCTGCGAGCTAGCGGACTTCTTCCGGTTCAACGCATACAGCCTGATGGAGATCTACGCTGAGCAGCCGCAATCGACCGTCGATGCGTGGAACAGGGCTGACTGGCGGCCCTTGGAAGGGTTCGTCTTCGCTGTGACACCGTTCAACTTCACGTCGATCGCAGGCAACCTGCCCAGCGCGCCGGCGCTCGCAGGAAACACGGTGGTCTGGAAACCCGCATCCTCCGCAGTCTATCCCGCGTATCACGTGATGCAACTGCTCCAGGCCGCTGGTCTTCCTGACGGCGTTATCAACTTCGTTCCCGGCTCGGGCAAGGAGGTCGGCGATACGGTCATGGCCAGCCAGTGGCTGGCAGGTATCCACTTCACCGGCTCAACGGATGTGTTCCGGTCAATGTGGCGGACTGTCGGATCCCACATTGCCCACTACCGGACCTATCCCAGACTCGTGGGCGAGACCGGCGGCAAGGACTTCGTGATTGCTCACCCGTCGGCTGACCCGCAGGCTCTTAGCACCGCACTCACACGCGGGGCCTTCGAGTTCCAGGGGCAGAAGTGCTCTGCGGCTTCTCGCGCCTACATTCCCAAGAGCCTCTGGCCCAAGGTTCAGGAACTGGTGCTTGCTCAGATGTCCGATATCAAGGTCGGGGACGTCATGGACTTCCGGAACTTCATGGGAGCGGTGATCGACCGCCGGGCGTTTGACCGGATAAAGAAGTACATCGACTACGCCAAGTCTTCTGGCCGGGCAAACGTATACGGCGGCGAGTGCGACGACTCCGTTGGGTACTTCATCAAGCCGTGCCTGATCCTAACGGATGACCCGCACTTCAAGACCATGGAGGAGGAGATCTTTGGGCCGGTCCTGACGGTCTACGTGTATGAGGACAAGGATTATGAGAATGTCCTGTCCTTGTGCGACTCCACTTCTCCCTATGGACTCACGGGTTCGATCTTCTCTCGAGACCGCACTGCCATTGTGGCTGCTTCCTCGGCCCTGCGCAACGCGGCCGGCAACTTCTACATCAATGACAAACCGACCGGCGCCGTTGTCGGGCAGCAGCCCTTCGGAGGAGCCAGGGCTTCCGGCACCAACGACAAAGCCGGGTCAAAGATGAACATGTACCGCTGGATGAGTCCGAGGATCATCAAGGAGACGCTGAACCCTCCGCTGGATTACAAGTACCCGTTCATGGAGCAGGAGTAGCGGATCTCTATCTTCGGGCAATAGCCTTTGAGTAGCTGATTATGGGTACGACCCTACGGGTCGGGGTGTTCAACCCTGGCCCGTAGGCTTAACGCTGCTATCCAGCCAAATCCTCCAAGTCCCCCATACCGTACACCGAAGCCCTCAGTGGCCAGGCCCAGTAGTTGCCTATATGGGCATATAAGCGTATACTGTCCAAGGACATGACGAGACATTTGGGAGAGATACCATGGGAGCGCTACAGGCGGCGTGGGAGTATCTTCAGAAGCAAGTACTGGGGATGAGTTGGCTCAACATTCTGTTCGGACGGCTGCTCTCATCGATCGGGCTTGATGTGGAGACACGGATCGGCGCCAGTGTGCAGTTCTTCCTTTATGACACAACTAAGATCCTGGCGTTGCTATCAGCCCTGATTTACGTAATCTCCTACATCCAGAGCTTCTTCCCGCCCGAACGCACCAAGAAGATCCTAGGCCGCTTTCACGGCATATCAGGGAACATCCTGGGCGCGCTTCTGGGCACCGTTACGCCGTTTTGCAGTTGCTCGTCGATTCCGCTCTTCATCGGCTTCACCAGCGCGGGCCTTCCCCTGGGAGTAACGTTTTCGTTCCTCATCTCATCCCCACTGGTGGATCTCGGTTCTCTTGTCCTCCTGATGACGGTGTTTGGGGCGAAGACCGCTGTGGCTTACGTGGTTCTCGGATTGGTGCTGGCGGTCGTGGGCGGCACCGTAATCGAAAGAATGCACATGGAGGAGTACGTCGAGAGTTTTGTGCGGAGCGCTGGAAGTGTCGATCTTGATGCACCGGAACTCACCGTCAGGGATCGCCTCCAGTACTCTTTGGAGCAAGTCCGTGAGGTCGTGCTGAGAGTGTACAGGTATGTGCTTGTGGGAGTTGGAATCGGCGCCCTAATTCACAACTGGATACCGGCCAGTTGGATAGAGACGATCCTTGGCGCCATGAACCCGTTCTCTGTAGTCCTCGCAACGGTAGTGGGAGTTCCGATGTACGGGGATGTTTTTGGCACCATCCCGATCGCCGAGGCTCTCCACGCCAAGGGGGTCGGTCTTGGGACTATACTGTCGTTCATGATGGCCGTTACCGCACTGTCGCTGCCGTCCATAGTGATGCTTCGGAAGGCGGTTAAGCCACGGCTCTTGGGCTTGTTCGTCGGTCTGGTGACGCTCGGCATCATCATCATCGGATACGGCTTCAACGCATTTGGCTTCCTATTCTAGAGGCCAGCAAAGTGGGAGGGGATTCTTGTGAAGATCAAAGTGCTCGGTGCCTGCTGCAAGAGGAGTCTGGATACCTATGAGGCCACAAAGGCTGCAGCCGCCGCCCTGGGGCTTGACGCCACGGTGGAAAGCGTAGGCGACAACGTGGAGATCGCCCGATACGGCGTAATGCGGACCCCGGGGATCGTTGTTGACGAGAAGGTAATCTCATACGGGCGGTTCCTAAGCCAGAAAGACGCGGAGGCCTTACTCAAGAAGCATCTCGGGCTCTAAGAGTCTGGTAGGGGAAGATGGTGAGTTGCAGATGAGAGGCAGAAAAGACCGGGGTGGCGGCTGTTGTTCCTGCGGCCCGTCTTGCTGCGCAAGTCCATCGGAGTATGAGGTTGCGAAGCAAGCCATAGTCATCGATTTCCTATACCTAGACTTGAGTGTCTGCACGCGATGCCAGGGAACGGATAACAGCCTCGACGAAGCGCTAGTGGAAATCGAAAGAGTCCTGAAGGCGATGGGCAAGGAAGTAGTTGTGAACAAGATCAATGTGACCACGGAAGAACTCGCCGTCAAGCATAGGTTCGTTAGCTCACCCACAATCCGGGTAAACGGTCGGGATATCCAGATGGAAGTGAAGGAAACCCTCTGCGAGTCGTGCGGTGACCTTTGCGGTGATGATGTGGACTGCCGGGTATGGGTCTATCAGGGTAAGGAGTATGACGTACCACCGAAAGCCATGATCATCGAAGCTGTCTTAAGAGAGGTCTTTGGGGGACACGATGATAGGCCTGCACAGCAGGACTATGTGTTGCCGGAGAATCTAAGACGCTTCTATGCGGCCAAGGCCAGACAAGACAACTCAGGCAAGCCTAGGAAGACCTGCTGCTAGATCCCTGAAAGCAGCCCGCAATGTGTCTAGGTGTCGCTCTTATTGGGTCCGAGTACACACCGGCCCTCTTCTCGTAGCGCAAGCCTGGCCTTGAGCCGGGCTTCATCGTTCTCGAAGACCGGTCCGGACAGATGGTCCTTGACCAGAGCGCAGAGTCCGGCACTAAACTCCGATAGGCTTTCCGGCACAGAGTAGTACACCCAGGTACCCACCCGCGAGTCTGCAACGAGGCCGGCCTGGCGAAGTATCGCCAGGTGCTTTGAGACCCGGTACTGGGGCAGTCCTAGCGCGTCACAAAGCTCGCAGACACAAAGCGGGTCTTCAGCGATGAGGATCATGCGGAGAGCCCGAAGACGCGTTAGGTCGGACAGCGCTTTGAACTCCGAAGTGAATGCGTTCACGTTTGTCCCCCCACACATCATTGTATGCCCGTTTGAGCATGCAGGCTAGGATGGGTACTAGCCTTGCCGACCCCTCTTTTTGTCCTGGACTATGGACGGAGTGTCGCCAGTGAGACTCTTGAGGATCTCTTCAGGTGTCCGGACATTGACCGGATAGCCGGTGAAATCCTTGGTGTTGTAGGTGCAGATGGTCTCAACCCCTACCTCCTCCATTTGCGCCACCAGGTAACAGTCGAATATCCTCTGTGCCCGGACCTCTAGGCTGCGGGCGAGCGAAGTCAGGCGGCTCGGCGCGTCGGATGACGGTTGCAGCACAGGCAACATCGTCCCGAACTGCTCCAGAAGATCGAGCGCCTCGGCGGTGGTCGCCGGATTCTCCAGTCTTCGCGGATCAGTGATCACAGCGAAAAACTCGATCAGGTTCTGAGGAAATACACACGCGAGAGGGTTGCCCGCCTGGGCAGCCTCCACTAGTCTTCTTGATGCCTCATGCTGAGGAGCATCCTCCTGGATTGCGTAGACGAGGATGTTTGTATCGATCAGTATCATGACAGCCCTCTGTCACGGTAGATTTCTTCCCTGGACAAGGATCCAAGAACCTTACCCTTTCGCACAGGCAGCCGCACAGTAGGCCGGTTCACAACCAGATATCTCTCAAGCGCCTCGATGACCACCTCATTCTTCGGTCGACCGAGTGCCTTGGATACCTCGTCAAGCCGCGCAATGACATGGGCCCTATCTCGGGGCACGTAGATGTTCAGTTGCAACCTTGCCACCTCTTCTTTAGTCTAGTATTCACAACGAAGAGATTCAATAGTGAGTTTCAATATGGACTCCGCCGGCTGGGCGGTCTAGCCCAAGTCTCGATAGCAAAAGCTAGAGGATACCGCCTATCCGAACGGGAACTCTACGGCATTATCTCTAGGGGGCTATCTCTTGACCCACGAACAAGCTCATGCCGTTGTCGAGAAGATCCGCGCCGCGGTCGCCGGCGTCTATGTCGGCAAGGCCGAAGCGGTCGATATCATCCTTACTGCATTCCTCACCGGAGGCCATGTGCTTATCGAGGACGTGCCTGGCGTCGGTAAGACGCTTCTCGCCAAGACAATTGCGCAATGTCTTGGACTCGAGTTCAGCCGCGTGCAGTTCACGCCCGACCTGCTTCCCTCGGACGTCACCGGCTCCAGCGTGTTCAACCAGAAGACCATGGAGTTCGAGTTCCGGAAGGGTCCGGTATTCTCCGATATCCTTCTCGCGGACGAGATCAACCGCGCGACGCCAAGGACTCAGTCCAGCCTGCTTGAGTGCATGGAGGAACGACAGGTTACGGCTGATGGGCAGACTCACCGCCTGTCGCCGCACTTCTTCGTCCTGGCCACGCAGAACCCGGTGGAGCTCCACGGGACATTCCCCCTGCCGGAAGCCCAGTTGGACCGCTTCTTGGTCAAGGTCAACCTCGGATACCCTGATGAAGAAGAGGAACTCGCCATAGTTTCCCGGTTTGAGCAGGGTTCCCACGCCGCGAGAGCCGAACGGGTTGCCGGTCCGAAAGAGGTATCCGGAGTGAAGGATGTTGCGAATCAGACTCTGGTCTCTGAAGTTGTGGCTCGATACGCCTCAAGTATCTGCCGGGCTACGAGGACCATGCCCGGTGTCGAGCTGGGAGCCAGCCCGCGAGCGACGCTGTCTCTAACGCGTGCAGCCAAGAGCTATGCTTTTATGCAGGGTCGAGACTACGTTATCCCCGATGACATCAAGCGCCTGGCTGTTCCCGTGCTGTCTCACCGCCTCATGCTGACAGAAGGCTCAGCGCTGCGAGGCGATTCGCCGGAGACCCTTGTCCGAAGGGTGCTTGAACAGGTAGAAGTGCCGGTGGGAGATCCGGCCAAGCGCGGCTGATGTCCTCCACCATCGTTATCGCAGGCGGCGCCCTGCTCTTCATAATTGGACTCATCTCAGACAGTCGCCCGATTACTGTTGGAGGGGCCTATATAGCTGCGGCAGCTCTCCTGGCTGTGGCCTATGCGAAGGGCTCTATGGGCCGTATCCGCTATCGACGAAGGTTGAGTTCCACTACGGCCATGGTGGGTGACGCTCTCACCCTTAGGATCGAGGTAGAAAACAGGAAGCCCCTTCCCGTTCTCTGGCTCAGTTGCGAGGACGAGGTTCCCGACACCAGCGCGCTCGGCATACCGGAAACGTATCACCACTACAGAACCGGGCGGGCCATTTTGCAGAACGTTACCTACCTGAAGTGGTTTGAGCGAGTTGAGCGGGAGTTTCCCGTTCGGTGCCTATCCAGAGGCGTGTTTACCTTAGGACCTGTCAGGCTCTCCACCGGTGATATCCTGGGGTTTAAGGAGGCCTCGATGGTACTCCCCGGCTCGGACACGCTGGTCGTCTACCCGAGGATGGCTACCGTGAAGGGAATCAACTGGGATGAACGTTCCCCCTTGGGAGACTCGCCGGCCCGGGGATGGCTCAACCCTGATCCTCTGACTGTTGCAGGCGCTAGGCCCTATGCCGCAGGGACGCCTCTCCGGCAGGTGGCTTGGAGGGCCACTGCCCGGACGGGGGAGATGCTGGAGAAACTCCTAGAGCCCACTCGGCAGCGGAACATGGTAGTGGCGCTCAGCCTATCTACGGGCGAGCGCTACTGGGAAGGCGTGGACACCGAACTACTTGATACGGCCGTTTTCCTATGTGCGTCGATCTGCCGGGATCTGCTGCACCGGGGCATCCCGTTCGGCCTCGCGAGCAACGCCGCAGGCGCAAGATTGGCTGGTAGCAGCATCCTCATTCCTCCGGGCTCGTCCCGGGGCCACCTTCTCAAGGTACTCGAGACACTGGCCAGGGTGTCGGTACCCTGGATGGAGTTCTATGCCACCCTCCGTACTTTGGCGAGAGAAGTTGATGCAGATACCGGCGTAGCCGTCATCATGACCCGGCAGCTTAAGGCAGACTGGGATGCCGCGCTGGCCCTTGCCTCAGGAGGTCGGCAGGTAGCAGTGATTGTGCTAAGCCCCGACAACCGCTTCCGGTCGTATTACGGAGAGATCCCGACCTACTCACCTGCATTCCCGGTTGATTGGCGTACATCGGAGGTGATCTCCCTTGAACGCCTTGATTGACGGCATCCTATCCGCTCTCGCCGAGGCTGTCGTGCTTGGGCGCCTAGCTATGTTAGGGGTCGACCACGTGAGCCTATCCAATATCCCGACCTGGGCTTTTTGTCTTGCTGCGGTAGCTCACGTGGCGGGGAACGCGGCCGCAAGAGCATCGGAGGCCGGTACGCCCGGAGACGCAAGCAGGGGGACAGGGTCTTCCGCGAGCGTGTCGTCGGGCAGCGGACGAACGGATCGACGGCGGCCGGTACTCCTTGCCCTCTGGCTGGCGCCCATGCTCATACTCGGGTACATCTCCGCCCGGGCGTACGACCTGCTTGGGTATGGTGGAATCTTCACGACAATGCTCACATGGATTGTTGCGTCAGCCCGAGGTATCGCGTCAGCTACGCAGCCCGCCGGATCCGAATCCGCCAGGCGAGGCCTTGTTTCGGGGACAGTCATTCTCGGCCTCTTGTCGCTTGTGAGATTGAGAAACGGCTCGCCAGGGGTTGCCGAGATACTGGCATTCTTGTTGCTGACAACCGCTCTCCTCGTGTACAGGCGCCGTCAGGAGGTAGCCCGGAGGATCTCTTCGCAGGAAGGGACTCCGTGGGCCGCAGGCGGAGCCGCCTTTACGGTCGTCGTTCTGGTCAGCGTGCTTGTCGTGTATGCGATCGGCAGCGGAGGGTTCGGGGCCGTAGTGCAGGTGCTCAAGACCATCCGCGACCTTGTCGCGGTGGCTATAGGTTACATCATGCTTCCCTTTGCCTATCTGGTGGAATGGCTCATCAACCGGATGCAGCGGGCTATGGAGGGCCGCGAACTGGAGATTCGTTTGGAGACTCGCGGGCTCGGCGATGAGTTGGCCAAGCAGCTCCGTGAGAACCAGCAATTGGCCGAAGCCCCCGAATGGCTGAAGTGGGGCGGACTTGTCCTGATCATCGCCGCTATCATCGGTGTCGCGTGGCTGCTGGTCTCCCGACTCCACCGTAGATCTCAGCGCGAGGCCGCGTTGGAAACCCGGGAGAGCTTGGTAGAAGGCGGAGCTGTGCGGGAATGGTGGGACAGCGTGACCCAGGGAGCCCGGGATGTCGCCGCCGGCGCTCTCGAAGGGCTGCGTTCGCTCATCGGTCGGGAGCCTCAGACGCTGGAGGAGGTCTACGCGGCCACACTTGCTCTGCTCGGCAAGAAGGTACTACCCAGGGAGACTCACGTCACTCCCCACGAGTACCGCTGCCTCGTAAGCGACTACATCTCTGATGAGGCCGTAAAGCGGGCGCTAGACACGATCACCGACGTGTTCTCCGCGTACTACTACTCGGAGAGAGAACCGGGAACGTCTGAGATGAACCTGGTCATCGACGCTTACAGGCTACTGCGGACCGCTTCGTTTAGGCCCGACCTCAAACAGGTATCCCAACCCTCAGTAGAGAATCCTCACGGCTAATCGAGGTGACAGAGATGATTATCCGGCCTGCTACCCTGGAAGACGTCATGGGATTGGCCAAGGTCCATGTTGACACCTGGAAGGCCACCTATCGCGGAATAGTGGCGGACAGCTTTCTGGACGGCTTATCCTACGAGCGTTCCGCAAAGGGATGGGAGCGCTCGCTCAGCGATCCGGGAAGCCGCCAGCGCATCTTTGTCGCCGTGGATGACCGGGGCTCGGTCATTGGATTTGCCAGCGGTGGCCCGAACCGGGACACCGACACTCCTTACAAGGCGGAGCTGTGGGCCATCTACATTCTGCCCGAGGGGCAGGGTAAGGGTACCGGTGCACTGCTGATGAGGCGGTTCGCTGAAGCCATGGTAGCGGACGGTCTGGACTCTCTGGCTGTGTGGGTACTGGCCGACAACGAGCGGGGAAGACGCTTCTACGAAGCGATGGGCGGCGTCCTCGCCGCGAGGCGGCAGATAACCATCGCCGGGCAGACTCTTGATGAGGTCGCGTATGGATGGACCGATATCCATTCTCTTGTTAGATAGGGTCTCCGCGTGGCGGCCGGCGAGTGGCGATGGCTGGTCAGCGCCGGTCAACCAACCGATAACGCGCACGCGCGCAGGCACTCTTCGATGAAACCCGCCGTCCGGTCAGGGCCCTGCCAGTTCTTCCTCAGACACTGCAGCAGAGTAGGCACATAGATGAAACCGTGGCTGGCCTGGACCTGGGCGTGCCGGTCGCCTTCGTCGCTGCGGCGCTCGTTCTCAAGCCAGATCGCGCCCGCCCGCATCATGCTCTCCTCGAACACCCGGAGCCAGGACTCGTCGTCATCGCCCCAGGCATACTGCATCTTCTTCATCGAGGACAGTACCGGCCGCAAGAGGTGGCGGTGAGCGATTATGGCTGCTTTGTTCGCCCTGATGACCGGGCCCAACACATCGTGCAGGAGTTCATGGACCATGGAGGACATCCTCGGCTCCGCCACAACCACGTAAATGGTGCAGGGTCTACGCACGAAGTCCGCCAGCTCAGGAGCCTGCAGCGGATTTGGTATCACTACCACGTCCGGCAACGAGGTGGCTTGAAATCCGGTTACGCCCACTATGGAGTCTAGCGATGAAGCAGCCGCGTGCTCGAATACGCGCAGACACGGCTGCAGGATGTTCAGGTAGGAAGTCCACAGCGGCGGGAACACGTCGGCGCCTGTCACTGCAACGTAAGCCGATGGGAAGTCCCTCACCCACGATACTACCGAGGAGTCTTTTTCGGCTGGAGATACGGGAAAGTCGGCGATCGTCCTCAGCAGTGCCATCTCATCTTTCGGACTGAACTGCTGCCCGGTCTCCAAGTAGAAACATGCCTCAAGCAGCATTCCGGCTCTGGGCCAGTAGGGGTTTACCCCGCTGGTCCGCGAACGGGCCTTGGCGAAGTAGTTACGTACCGCAGGGGGCCAATCCGCCTGCTTAATGGCTTTGATGAGATCCTCTTCCGGACTGCCGGAGTTCACTCTGGCGAGGTTATACCCGGAGACCGTGAGTCCCACGTAAAGGGCGAAGACGCCCATATGCGGACGCACAGAGACCACAACGACGACCTCCCGGCCCAACATCTCAACTCGTGTTCAGCGCGGAGCGGGCGCATCCCTTCCATTCAGGGCCAGGTAAAACCTCAACCTTGGCTAAACTCCGGCTCTGCCGTGTCGGAGAGACCTGTCGATTCTGTCGTACGGTCACGGGAACCTTCACATTCTCCACAGATATGGCTTGCGGGAAACCCATCAATGATCCATACTTAGGGTAGCCTAAGTAGATTATAAGGTAACCCTAAATAGGGTTCATAGGTATTCCTAGCATCACTGGGAGGCTGAGTTACATGAGTCAGCTAGCAGGCCAAGAAGAGTACCTGGAGCAGATATACCGTCTTTCTCCCAACCGGCGTGTTCAGCTTTCTGCGTTGGCGAAGGCCCTGGATGTGAAGGGGCCGTCGGTGACGGAGATGTGCCGCACGCTCGCCGAAAAGGGACTGGTCGAGTACGAGCCTCGCGCTGGGGTCAGCCTGACCGACGAGGGGAGAAAACAAGCTTCGCAGATGATACGGCGCCACCGCCTTGCCGAAAGGCTACTCACCGACTTGATCGGCTTACCGTGGGAGCTAGCTCACGATGAGGCCTGCAAGTATGAGCACGTGATATCGGATCAGGTGGAAAACCTGCTTGCCGCCGCGTTACCCGCGACGTGTCCCCACGGCAACCCCATCGATGGTCAGCCCGATGAGGCGGAGCACCTTTCTGAGATGGCCCCGGGAACCCGGGGTGAAGTTGTACGCATTGAGCGGGAAGAGTCTCAGATCCTGAAGTACTTGGCGCATCTCGGGCTGGTGCCGGGCGCGACCGTTGAGATCGTGAACCGGGCGCCGATGAACGGTCCGTTCCTTGTCTCGGTTGGAGACGCCAACTATGCGATAGGAAGCGATGTCGCCGAACGAGTCATGGTTAGGAGGGTAGCGGATGAGGACTAGGTGCACAGCGTCCAGTTGCCACGGTGGGTCGTGCTCCACGTGCCCTCTGGCCGCGGAAGGCAGCCTTACGGTTGCGCTCGCGGGCAATCCGAATGTCGGCAAGTCGAGCCTCTTTAACCACCTTACCTCATCTCACGTTACGACTGCGAACTACGCAGGCAAGACAGTTGCTCTGGCTACCGCACGCATGGTTATAGGCGAACGGGTCGTACCTGTTGTAGATACTCCCGGCACGTACTCTTTGCAGGGGTTTTCTGAGGACCAGATTGTCGCCCGTCACGGGCTGACATCACCCCGGCCCGACGCGGTCATCGTCGTCCTGGATGCGTCCAACCTCCGCCGCAATCTTCAGTTGTACGCCGAAGTCGTCGACCTGGGTCTTCCCGTGGTGGTTGCCCTCAATCTCGAAGATGAAGCCCGGAGGCTGGGAAGGGTTGTAGAGAGAGACCGTCTTGCTTCGGCTCTTGGAGTGCCTGTGGTTGTGACGAACGGCCAGACCGGCGAAGGGCTTTCCGCCCTGCGTGATATGGTGCTGACGGTGAGCATGGCCCGGCCTGCCGAGCCTGTTAGGCTTTCTCAGGCTGCGGAAGCAGCCATCAGACAGGTCGAACGCGCCCTTGAGGCTGAGCATCCTGACGGTGTCGGTGGACTTGGGCTTAGAGCCACGGCACGCTTACTCATCGAAGGAGACAGCGAGACGTGGTCGATGCTGGAGCAGTCGACATCGGATCGCCTGAGGCTTGTTGTGGCCGAGGCCACTCGTGACCTGCGGCAGGCTGGAGCCTGGCCTCTGGCATCCGAGAGAGTGAGGGCGGTTACGCGGCTGGCTGCCGATGTAACCCACCGATCCGGTGGTCAGGCGGACTGGTTGCTGTCACTATGGCGGCTCTGCCTCGACCGGCGTTGGGGCCCCGTGATCCTCATGGGAGTGCTGGGATTTGTCTTCTGGTTCATGTACTCGGTTGGGGGCGCTTTGTCCGAAGGCCTGGGCGGGCTCTGGCAGACATACGTCATTCCCCACATAACAGTGCTTGGCACACTGCTCTTCGGCGACGGCGCCGTCTCCCGCATATTTGTCTGGACCTTTGGCAGCGGCATCGAGGCCCTCCTGACGGTGGGGATCCCCTATGTCTTCACCTTTGAGTTCTTGCTCTCGCTTCTGGAAGACAGCGGTTATCTGAACGCTGCCGCGTACCTTGCCGATGCGGCGATGCGTCCGTTGGGCCTGAACGGACGGGCAATCATCCCAATGATCTCCGGCACGGGCTGCAACGTTCAAGCTATACTCGGCACCCGGATCCTTGCGGGGAAGCGTGAGCGCTTCATTGCGTCGGCCCTGATCTCCCTTATACCCTGCTCTGCTAGAATCGCCGTGATCATGGGATCGGTCGGGGCAGTTTCAGGGTGGCCCGCGGCCCTCGCTCTCGGCGTAATCCTACTGGCGATCATAGTACTGGTGGGATGGGGGCTGAACCGTGTCCTGCCCGGTGAGCGGCAAGAGATGATGATGGAAATGTTCCCTCTGCGACGCCCGCTCCTCAGCGCGGTTCTGACTCGGACCTACGTTAAGTTTGCCGGGTTCATGCGCGAAGCGCTTCCGCTTATGTTGGCAGGGAGCTTCCTGGTCGGCCTGCTCTACGAGACCAATACCATGTACTACCTGGTTACGCCGCTTTCGCCTGTGGTATCGGGCATTCTGGGGCTACCCGCGGTAGTCGGCATTGCTCTGCTGTTCGCTGCCTTGCGGAAAGAAATCGCACTCCAGCTGTCGGTGGCCCTGGCCGCCATGGTGACCAACAATCCGTCTGCTACGCTGACGGCCCTCATGAACCCCGATCAGATCTTCGTGTTTGCGCTGGTGAGCAGCGTTTATATTCCTTGCCTGGCAACGTACGGGGCGCTGTCCCGGGAACTCGGGCGGCGTCAGGCATTGGGAGTGTCGGGATTCACGCTAGCGCTTGCGGTTGCGGTCGGTTTCGTCGCGAGAATGGTCCTGCTGGTGTTGTGAGGTACCGTCAGGGGAGCTCCTTTGGCTCAGTCCTCACATCTGTAGCCGATGCTGTCCGCGCAAGCAGGCGGTCTACGGTCCATAGGGTGGTCCCTGTATCCACCGCGAGCGCAAGGTAGGCGGAATCATACGCAGAGATGTTGTGGAGTAGCGCTAACGCTAGGCAGTCTCCGGGATCCGGGACCTGCGTTTCGAATCCGAACTTGGCGAGCATCTCAAGAATGGCCATGGCGTCATCGTGTCTGATGCGATTCCTCCGTATTGCCGTCCATAGTGAGTTCGAGAGCTCGTACCAGAACGTTGGAGGAACCAGGAGAGTGAGACTTGGATCGGTCACTGCGCGGTCGCGAAGGGCGATCGATTGATGACAATGCTCATCGGGCAGCACCCATGATAGGGCTACAGAGGCATCTACAGTTACTCTCTCGGCCATACGCGGCGACCTTCTTCCCGCATGGACCTCATTTCCTCGCTGGTGAACGTGTGAGTTGCTGACCGGCGCAGAGCATCCATTTTGCCTGCGATTTCCTTGCGGGATGGAGTCTGAATCGCCTTCTTGGCGGCATCGACCATTAGGTCAGAGAGTGATATGCCCCTCAGACTTGCGGCTGATTTAAGGAGTCTATGGAGGTTGTCGTCAACGTAAACGCTGATTTTCCGACTCACGTAAGCCACCCCGGCCTTATGATACCTCTTTAGCGTTAAAGCGTCAAACCTGCCTGGCTAAACCACCGGGTGGCAGATCTCGACAACAGTATGTAGAGGAGATTAGCTTGCGCCGTTCGAATATAATGTATGTAGGCTGATCGTATGCAGGTTGATTGGCCCTGGCTCGAGCAATACGGAAGGTGAGTGGTCTTGGACGACCCTGGCAGTAGTACGTACTTATTCGCGGTTCTGTTCTTAGGCCTATCGGCGTTCTTCTCTGGTTCGGAAAGCGCTCTTCTTTCCTCTGACTTCATCCGGCTAAAGAGCGTCTACGGAAGCCATAGGCGGCTTGCACAGGTGCTCGGCCTGAAGGATAACCCCAAAGCCGTGCTATCCAGCTTGCTTTTGGGCAATACCCTCGTGAACGTCATGTTCTCCTCCGCTATGGCGACGATTGCCCTATCCGTCCTGCGTAACTCAAGGAGCATTGTGGACCTTGCTGCAACCATCGCCGGTACCGTTCTGGTAGTCATTTTCGGCGAGATATGCCCCAAACTGATGGCGAACGCAGACGCCGAGAAAGCTGTCATTGCGGTGTCTCCGGTACTTAAGGTTCTTGACTTGGTGATGAAGCCGTTCTCGCACTCGCTGGAACGGGCAGCTTCCTGGTTCGCTCGAGCCATCCCACACGTCGAGAGCAGGACAGAGGAGCTTACCGAGGCTCGGCTCCTGGCCACAGTGGACTTCGGCGAGACTTCCGGAGCGATCCGCAATGACGAAGCCGAGATGATCTATGGCGTTATAGAAGCCAAGGAACTCGTGGCCACTGACGTGATGGTCCCGCGGCCCAACATGGTGGCGCTGCAAGAGGATAGGAGCGGGCTCGACGCCCTGAATGTGATGCTCCGGTACGGAGTCTCCCGAATCCCGGTCTTTGCCGAGTCCAGGGATAACATCACCGGAATCGTCCACATTGGCGACCTGATCGCCCTTGCGGGGGAGAAGGGAGAAGGATGGCAGGCGGCGCTGGCCGAGCGCAAAGCGAAGTCATTTGCGTCGCAGCCCTACTTCATCCCGGAAGGCAAGAACGTGCGCGACCTCCTGCGGGAGATGAGGGCTCGCGGCATCCACATGAGCATCGTGGTCGACGAGTTTGACGGGGTTTCAGGCTTGGTCACCATCGAAGACTTGGTTGAGGAGATCGTGGGTGACATAAGGGACGAGTACGATACGCGAGAAATGAGTCCCGTCGCATTGGACGAACACACCTGGGAGGTTCCGGGCCGGATGAGCCTGGCCGACCTGGAGACCTTTACAGGCCTCGAGATCGATATGGAGGACTGCGACACCGTTGCGGGAGTCGTAATGACGTGCCTGGATCGGGTCCCTTACCCTGGAGACTCGTTCAGCCTGGATGATCCGCCTGTGTTCTTCGAGGTTAAGGACGTAAGAGGTCCCAAGATCCAGAAGGTAGTAATCCGCAAAAGAGTAGATGAGGTGTCTTCAGAGGATGGACGCTGACGTACCACTAGCTGAGGTCCTGATCCGTTCCGCAGTTTTCATCGTGTCATTCCTGGCAAGATCGTTTTTCGCTGCCGCCGAGACCGCTTTCCTTTCCATGGACAAGTGGGCGATCGAAGGCTTGGCTGATAACGAGGACCGCAGGGCCCGCATGTTGTCCTCACTTGCCAAGGATACCCGGAGCACCGTGTCCGCTCTTCTCATCGGGACCAACGTCTGCACTGTCCTTGCGTCCGTCATGGGCGCCTCTATAGCGTCCACGCTCGGAGCCAGTAGTACCGTGTCCGTGGCAGTCGTGCCTCTCGCGATCACCGCTCTCCTGTTCTTCTTCTCGGAGCTCGTCCCGAAGACGTACTCGTCGGGCCTCCCCACCGAGACGGCCCTCGCGATAGCTCCGGTGCTCACGGTTCTGGTCGCCATCCTAAAGCCGGTATCATACGTCCTCTCGGCGCTTCCGAGCATGTTCGCCGAGATGCTATCCGAGAAGAAAGTACCTTCTTCCCAGAGTTCCGATGAGCCGGTCCGGGCCGCCTTGGACCTAGCCGCCGAAGAGGGCCAGGTCGATAGGGAGGACGGAGAAGTGATCACCGGAGTGCTGGACTCGTCAGACACAAGGATGCGGGACATCATGGTACCGATGGAGAAGGTCACAACCCTCAATCCCGACACACCGGTGTGCGATGCGCTGGCGGCGTTCAAGACACACCGCTTCAGCAGGATTCCTGTTGCTATCCGCGAGTCCGGTGAGGTGCCGGGTGTGGTCTATATGAAGGACGTGGTAAGGGAGGCCATGAAGGTCCCCGAGTGCAAGATCCCGGTCCGGGAGATCATGCGTCCACCGTTCATCGCTTCGCCCGCAGAGAACCTCCTGGACGTCCTTGCCCGTATGAGGAGGGGGCGCATCCACTTTGCCGTTGTCTCTGAAGGACAGCGCCCCGTAGGCATCGTGACTATGGAGGACATTTTGACCGAGATCGTCGGCGATATCCGCGAAACGGAGAAACCCGGTCCGGTCCCCCGCCAGGTTGCGACAGCGCTGGCGATCCGTTCCGACGATGGGATGGCCGAGAGCGACGCCTTCGAGTACGCTGACGAGGAATGGTGAGGCTAGACTTTCTCGACTCGCGCAAGCTCCAGGAGCACTTGATCGCTTCCAGCCAACACTCTGCGGTTTAGAATCTCAAGCCTGGCCAGAGTCTCGTCTATTGACTGCCCCACCACACCCTGATCCCGGAGTCCAGGCACGGAGCGACTAGCCCCTGCCCCGGCCAAGATCCCAGTCATCACAGCGGAAGATCCTTTGAGAGCGCAAGTAGCCTTGGCCCCGTCACAGACCATCCCGCACAGCGAGGCTAGGACTTCTGTAACCGCCTCCGCAATCTGCAGTGCGGTTCCACCAAGCATCCAGCATATGGCCGCGGCCAAGCCTGCCCCAGCGCTTACTCCCCCGCAGGAAGCTGACACTTCACCGGTATAGGCCTTCACCAGCATATTCACTCCGTGGGCCAGAAGGAGGGCCCGAGTCGTCTCATCATCCGTGAGACCCGCGTCCTTCGCGATCGATAGCACGGGAACGGAGATCATGATTCCTTGATTCCCGCTGCCTCCCGAAGTGAGGACAGGCCAGGGGGTCCCGCTCATGCGTGCAGAGATCGCTCTAAACGTGCGTCCCGCGGCATCAGTCATTGGGTTTCCATCGCACTGTAGAGCGCCACAAGCTTCTTTTGGGGTCGGGAGGGTTGTCGGTGGAGTCGGCAAGTCAGCTTCAGATAGGCTGACGCAGGATTTGGCTCCATCCAGGAGCCATCCATACTCCGATGTATTCAGGGCCATCACTGTATCGATCAAGTCGCTGAACGACCAGTCTCTTAGTCCTCGAAGACCGTATTGACCGGAATGACTGCTTTGCAGCGGGATCGGCTTGCCGTCAAGACACTGTTCCACAATACCGGTGTGAGAACCGGATACCAGTACCTCCGCGCAGTGATTCTTGCCCTTCACTATACACTTGCCGTATATGCCGTCATGTTTTGTGTCCCACTTCACCTTCACGAGGCCGGTCTTTACCATGCGCAAAGCTTCGAAAACCTGCGATGGCGTGAGGCCACCTAGAATGGTTAGGCCCTCTTCAGGACGCCGGGCGATGGAGCCCGCAGCGGCAGCCAAGGCGGGCCCTCTCTCAGTTGTGTGGGGGAGCCCCGCGGATAGGGCGTTCTTGAGGACTCCTGCCGATAGGTGGACTTCGATGTACTCCACCTCTTCAGGAAGGATTGCCGCCGCGCTCGCGGCCATGAAAGCCACCATCCCCGGTTCTGTACATACGTTAGCCCAACAAGACTGTTCCCGCAGAATGGCTGCGAGCTGTACGCGCCTGCTGTTCGCTTCCATGAGAATCCTCCCAGTGATAGAACGAGTGATCGTTCGTTAGTAACAGCTAGGTTGCGGCAGGCCAGAGAGCAGCAAGGACGCTGTCGCTAGAGACCCTACAGCCATAAGGATTATAGGCATATTTCGGGTATATATCAATTATTGATCGCGCGGAAAGACTTGCGGCAGGGTTACCTAGCCGCTGTGGGTTTCCCACAGGACGGGCAGCAGAGTGGACGGTGGCCGCATTCCGCAGCACGTTTCTCTCGGCACTCGGCGCAGGAGAGGACGGAGTTGCATACCAGATAGTTGCCGCCCTCTATTCGCAAGGCCTTCCCTTCTATTAGTGCCCTCGACAGCTTGGATCGTGCGGTGGTCAGGATCCGCTGGAACGTACTCTGTGCGAGGTTCATCCGTTTGGCGCATTCCTCTTGCTCCAACGCCAAGAGGTCCTTTAGTCTCAGGGCCTCCACCTCGTCAATTCCAAGGGTTACCTCCTCAAGGCCGTCCATCCGTGTCCCTGCAGGCTTAAAGTAAGTGACTTTGGGAATCGATTCAACCCGTCTTGGCTTCGTTGGCCTAGGCATAGGACACCCCCTGATTCAAGATGATGCGAAAACGTATATCATGTCAAGTTATCCGTAGTTGGTGATTGGCGGAACTGGCCAAGTGAGTTATTATGGGTATACATCCAAAACCCATACACGGGGAGATGAGCATCGTTGCCAGACACTACTGCAGAAACTGCACGCCAGACCATTGAGAAACTCGATCAGCCTGAAGGCAGCCGGATAAGCAAGGTCATCGCCGTGATGAGCGGAAAGGGCGGCGTCGGCAAGTCATCAGTAGCTGCGTTGCTCGCGGCAGGATTGGCAAGAGAGGGCTACTCTGTGGCCCTGCTTGACGCCGATGTCACCGGTCCCAGCATCCCGAAGCTTTTCGGGCTCCAGCGGAACAGCGCATTGGCCGACGACAAACTATTCCCGGAGACGACACGGCTTGGCATACGAGTCATGTCCCTAAACCTTCTTCTTGAAAAGGAGGACCTTCCTGTGGTGTGGCGGGGTCCTCTGATTTCCAGTGCTGTCAGGCAGTTTTGGACGGACGTAGTGTGGGGCAAAGTCGATTACATGGTGATCGATCTTCCGCCGGGAACAGGCGACGTCTCTCTCACAGTGCTACAATCACTGCCGGTCGACGGTGTCGTGGTGGTCACTACACCCCAGGACCTGTCTCAGATGATAGTCCGCAAGTCTGTGAATATGGTCCGCATGCTCAAGGTCCCGATTCTTGGCATTGTCGAGAACATGGCTTGGATGAAGTGTTCTCACTGCGGAGAACGAATAGAGCCATTCGGATCAGTCGATGCAGCCGAAATGGCCAGCCGGATGGAGCTTCCGCTGCTTGGAACTTTTCCGCTTGACCCGCGGATCTCGGAGATGGGAGACCGTGGCGCAATCGAGGAATGCCGTTCCCAGGTGGGGGACGAGCTTATGGCTATGATTGTGAAGAGGCTGCCCGTCTCGAAAGCGGCGTCAGTCTGACGTAAGGCTCGTCTTCCTCACAAACCCCAGTGAGATGGCCTTCTGGCGGCAGCTATCCGCGCACTGCCCGCAGAGGATGCACTCGTCATTCTCCATGCGGCCTTTCTCCACCATGGTCATGACATCCAAACTGATTGGGCAGTTTCTGGTGCACGTGCCGCGTCCGGTGCACTTCGCCTGCTCGGCTGTCAGGCGGAGTCCCGGGAGGTTCCTCGCATTGTGAGCGCGTAGTCCCATATCCCATACATTATGTGGAGCAACCATGAGAGTGGGGGATGTACATGTCCATTCCTACTGAGGGGCCAGAGGTCAGGTCCTTCTTTCGTCGTAGACGCAGAATCAGCCAGGCTGAACTTGAACTGAACAACACCATGCGGCTCCTGTGGGAACAGCACACAGCCTGGACCAGGATGACCATCAACGCGATTGTGTTCGGAACTCCGGATCAGCAAGCGGTTACGGCACGGCTGCTCAGAAACCCGACGGACTTCGCCAGGGCGCTGGAACCTCTGTACGGCCAAGCGAACGCCTCCGAGTTCGAGCGGTTGCTAAGAGCCCACTTGGTTATCGCGGCGGAGCTAGTCACGGCAGCAAAGGCAGGTGACACCCAAGCAGCAACCGACGCCGAGCGGAGATGGTACGAGAATGCCGACCAGATCGCGGCCTTCCTAGGGCGGATCAATCCTTTCTGGTCCGAGGCGCAGTGGAGGTCTATGCTGCACGAGCATCTGAGATTCGTGAAAGGTGAGGCCGTTGCCCTCCTGAACGGGCAGTACGAACAGAGCGTGAGGGTATACGACGAGGCAGAAAGGCAAGCCCTCATGATGGCTGATGAGCTCACCAGGGGCATCGTGCGGCAGTTCCCGAGGAGATTCTAGAGGAACCGCACGAGGAGCTGGTGCTTGTCTGGGAGTCTGGCGCCAGGCTCATGGTAGCGGATGGGTGTGGAGATCAGAAGCGTCATGTCGCCGGCAGATATCCGGACGTTGCCGCAAAACACCTCTGCCCTGGAGATCTGCCTTCCCGTGAGGCGCTCGTTTTCCCGCGAGAGTCTCCTTTATCTGTTTCGCCAGCACATGCGCTTCCGGGCTCTCGATCATGCTCGACCCTCCAGTCTTCCCCACACCCATCTACAGGCCTACTTGCCGGATATGGTCACCCCAGAGACAGCGACCCAAGGGCTTATGGCGTGGCCGAAGTTTACCCTCTCTCGAGAGACTGCTTTCACATTCCGGAGCATCTCTGCGAAGTTTCCGGAGACCATAACCTCGCTTACAGGGTACTTGATCTCGCCGTCTTCGATCAGGTAGCTGTTCTTTGCGACGCCCGCGAAGTCTCCGCTGTTGCTGGGACGGCCTCCGGAAAACCTTGCCATCAAGAGGCCCTTCTTGACCCCTTTCACCATCTCGCTGAAGGGAGTGTCGCCGGCGTCAACTACGATCCCGTCTCCGTTGTTGAGGGCCCGCGCTTTACCGGTCTTGCGGGATCCGTAGAGGCTGAGCAGGTAACTCTTCAGGACTCCCTTATCAAGGAGCGTGGCGTCCTTGGCGGCGTAGCCGTCGGTCGTGACGAACTGCTTTTCCGCGAGTTCTGGAGAGGTGGGCCGGGCATGGATAGTGAGCAAGGGACTGGCCACCTGAGTCCCCAAGCTCTCCTTGTAGATGCTGGTCCCTGAGATCATGGGGCCGTCCGAAACCGAGTACGCCAAGAAGACGAGTAAGTCGTCGATGCATTCGGGAGTGTAGATGACATCGCCGACGAACTTGCCCTCGATGGGGCGTGTCTCGATCTGCTCGCTCGACTGCCTGAGCAGTTCAGCGAGTGAGCCGCATGACAGCAGATCCTTATCCAGGTCGCTGAGTGAAAGCGCTACGTAATTGAAGGATGACGTCTTGTCGCCCTCTCTTGATGAGAACATCACAACGGCGTGATAGACCCCTGTTGAGCTCACAAAGTCAACGCCGTTGGAGTTCATGAACCAGTTCCTGGTCCTGGTGAAGTCCAGTATCGCCTGGCGCATCACCGCTTTGGGGAAGCGAGACTTGACCTCCCTCAGCAGTTCGTTCAGGCGGAAATGCATCTTGTCCAGGTCGGGGGACTCGCTCCCTGACGAGAACTCGGCGGCCGGTTGCGACTCAGCAATATCATGCGCTTCGTCTACCTGGGCCGCGGCCGCGATCCCCAGCACGTCTGAGATTGCCCTGTCCAGTGATTCGGTGTCTCTCCGGTTGGCTGCTGTCTGTCCCTTACGGTTGTCCTTGATCGCGGTGAGCGCAACACGGGTATCGAAAGTGGTTCGCAGCAAGCTTATCTCGCCCGAATCAACGTTCATCTCATGTTTGTCAGTTAGGGTTAGGCTGCACTGGGCCTTGTCGGCCCCGGCCTTGAGCAGCGCCTCCAGGCCGTACTTCGCGCTCTGCCTGGGATCTGTCATCTTACCTGCCTCCTATGCTGACCTTGCACTTGATGGCCGGGCCGCCCATACCAACAGGGATCATCTGTTTCTTGCCGCACATCCCGGCGCAGACCCACTTCATCTCATTGGACACCATGGTGACGGTGCGCAGCACGTCGAAGGCGACCCCGGAGATGGTGGTATCCTTGATGGCGCGGCCGAGCTTGCCGTCCTTAATCTCGTAGCCCAGCATTACGCCGAACATGAACTCGCTCGTGGAGTCGGCCTGGCCATTTGTGGGGTTGACCAGGTAGTAGCCCTTGTCAACCGACGCGATCATCTCTTCCGACGTGCTTGTGCCCGGGACTATGGCGGTGTTCCTCATCCTGATAAGCGGCTCATCCGAGAACTGATAGGCGCGGGCGTTGCCGGTCGGCGCGACGCCGAACTGGGCAGCGCTTTCCTTGTTGTGCATGTACCCCTTCAGGATACCTTTGTCGATGATGACCGCGTCTTCCGCCTTTGTGCCTTCGTCATCTATGTACACCGGGACCGGGCAAGTCTTGCCACCGAACTCGTTCGCGAAGTCCACGAGAGTGACCAGCTCGCTTGCGGCCTGTTTGCCCAGCAAGGGCCCCGCAACTGAGCCGCCCATAACGAGGTCAGCTTCCGTAGTGTGGCCGATGGCCTCGTGCGCAAGGATCCCCGCCAGGTCGGCGTCGAGGACGCACGTCTGCAGCCCCGCTTCCGCGTACACACCCTCGCTCTTGCGGGAGACATGCTCGTAGACCTGGGCTATTGCCTCATAGAGCGCTGAAGGCTCGCTGAACACATCTTCGAACTGTCCCAGGCCTCCGAAGGACTTGTATAGCTCCACCGGCTGGCCGTCCTTCTCGAGCGAGAGGGAGACGCTTACTATGCTTCGCGGGATCATGGAGTGCGAGTAGGAGCCATCCGACGTAAGCAGGGTCTTCTCCATGTCCAGGCAGCTCAGGTTTACAGTACGGCTGGCCAGCTTGGGATACTTTGCGACGATATGGGCGTCGACTTCCCTTGCGAAGTCGGCAAGGGCCTTTTGGCTGAGGCGCGGCTTCTTAGTTGAGAAATCGTTGACCGATTCGGCCGCGACGACAGGAAGCGGCTTCTTGCCTTTGCGTTCCCGGGAGTCCAGGAAAGCCGCGTTGGCGGTAGCCGCCTCCAGAACGGCTTTCACTGACTCTGGCGTCGTATCGGGGTTTGATGAGAATCCCCACGACCCGTTCATGTAGACCCGGGCCGAAATGCCGCCTGTAGACGAGCGGGAGTTGGTAACATTGTTTCCCTTGACGAAAGTGATCTGGACACTGCGGTTCTCCTGCGCCCGGAGTTCGGTGTAGGCCCGGAAGAGCCCCGCGAACTGGCGCAGATCAGTGTTGGACAAGGCTTACTCCTCCCTTAATCCAAGAGTTGGACGCGCACCCTGTGGCTCACATCATTGGGATAATACCAACTATTGGAACTTGCGGTCAAACACCCCGGTGGGCATGCCTTGCAAAAAGAACAGAGCGCCCCCGTCTTGACGGGGGCGACTCGCTTGCCCGGTTCTATTGGTCTTGCCGATCCCAGATGAAGGCCTACACGCTTCTACTCGAAGCTCTTGATGACTTCGTCGATCATCGACCCGACGTGAGCGACGGTGGCCTTGATCGGATCCGGCTTCGACATATCGACGCCTGCCATCTTGGCCAGCTCCAGCGGCTTCTTTGTGCCGCCGGCCTTAAGGACGTTCACCCATCTCTCAGCGGCGGGCTTGCCTTCGTGGACGATGTTCATGGCGACCATTGTCCCGATGGTCAGGCCGGCCGAGTAGGAGTAGGGGTACAGGCCGCGGTAGTAGTGGGACTGGCGCATCCAGACCGTCCGCGCGGTATCGTCGATCTCGACCATCCCGCCCCAGAACTCGTCTAGGATCTCTCCCTGGAGCTGGTTTAGCACCGCGGCGGTGATGGGCTGACCCTTTTCTGCCAGGGCGTAGGCCCTCCGCTGGAGTTCACCCTCGATCAGGTGGCGGACCATGTTGTGGTGGTAGCTCTTGATGAACTGCATGAGCAGCCAGCGACGAGTGCGCACGTCCTTGGTGTTGGAGAGAATGTAGTTGCCCACGATGATCTCGTTGGCCGTTGACGGCGCCTCGATGAAGAACATGGTGGGCCGGGTGTTGGCAAGCCTCTGGTACCGCTGAGACAGGACGCCCTGCCCGGCATGCCCCAACTCGTGGGAGAGGGTTACCGCGCTGCGCAGGCTGTCGGTCCAGGTCATGGAGATGTAGGGATGCACACCGTAGACCGAGTGGCAGAACGCGCCGGTCTGCTTGCCGATGTTGTCAGCGCGGTCAACCCAGCGGTTCTTGAGTCCGTCCGCGATGATGGCCGTGTACTCCGGACCCAGCACCGAAAGACCGTTCAGGATTATCTCTGAACCCTCTTCGAAGGTGGTAGGAACCTCGAAGTCCGGGTCGAGCGGCGCCTCGATATCGGAATAGAGGATCTTGTCCAGTCCAAGGACTTTCTTGCGGAGCTGCAAGAGGCGTCTCATGTGGACCGAAAGCTCACTCAAGATGATGTCGTGCAGGTTGTTATAGATGTCGATGGTGACTTGCTGGCGGTCCAGAAGCATGTGGATGGCGGACGGGAACTTGCGGAGCTTTGCGGTCACCACATTCTTCTTGACCTCCGCGCCCCACGCTGTGCCATACGTGTTCTGGTAGGCCTTCAGGACTTTGCCGTGAGCGTAGTGAGCGTTTCTGCGGAGGACCGGGTCCGCCGCTCCCTCGTACCGGCCAAGCGTCATGGGCATCTTGTTGCCCTTGCTGTCCTCGACCGGCTCCCACGGGATGTCCGCGGCCCTCGATCGCTCGTAGATGCGCGCAGGGGACTCCAGGACCTCGCTAAGCGCCGCGAGGATCATCTCCGATTCCGGCTGCAGTAAGTGGGGCTTAGACTCGATCATCCTTTCAATGGTGACCCGGAACGGCTCTAGCCCCGGTTCCTCATCCAGGTACTTCTGCAGCGTCCCTTCGGGCAAAGCCAGAGCCTCAGACTGAATGAAGGAGGTCTGTGACTGGATGCTGGCCATTAGGCCTCCGGCTTTGCCGGCCATAGCCTGGAACGCGGGATTGGTGCCGTCGGATGAGTTGTTAAGCGACGCGTACGCGGTCACTTTTGCGAGACGCTTCTGAAGCGCTTCCTGGGCCAGGAGACAGTCTAGGAGTACTTTGGCTCCCTCGCCCAACCGCCCCTTGAACTTGGTAACGGTATCGACCATACCGGCAACGGCGTTGAACTCCGACTCCCATTCCTCAACCGAACCAAAGATGTCGGTGAGGTCCCATGTCAGCTCTACAGGCACTTCGGAACGTGTGAGACGCTTTTGCATGGTGATCCTCCTCAGTGGACCGAGTGTCACGAAGTA
Source organism: uncultured Eubacteriales bacterium (assembly GCA_964602455.1). Classification (GTDB taxonomy): domain Bacteria; phylum Bacillota; class Sulfobacillia; order Fermentithermobacillales; family Fermentithermobacillaceae; genus JBBDIP01. Next base: position 27,234 of record CAZRRG010000011.1, read on the forward strand.
GTTCGAGACTCGAACGGTCAATCCTGCCGGATTACGTCCCTCATGCTGTACAGGCCCGGTCCCTTTTCCACGAGGTACCTGGCGGCCCGGACCGCCCCGTAGGCAAAGACATCCCGCGACAATGCCGAGTGGGAGATCTCAACGACCTCTCCTTGGCCCGCGAAGAGGACTTCGTGTTCGCCGACGATTGAGCCGCCCCGGACCGAGTGCAGTCCAATCTCGTTCTGCTTTCTCTTTGCTGTCTTGCCGTAGCGCCCGTACTCTAACTCGAGGACGCCGCCCAATGCGGCATTCACCGCTTCCGCGATCATGAGGGCGGTCCCGCTAGGCGCATCCGCCTTTTGGTTGTGGTGTTTCTCAACTATCTCAACATCGAAGCCGGCGCCCAGCGATCTTGCCGCCTGTTCAACCAAAGAAAGCAGGAGGTTCACGCCCAAAGACATGTTGGATGAGTGAAGGATGGGTATCTTCCGGGACGCATCGACCATCCGCTGCTTCTCCTCAGGTGTGAACCCGGTTGTACAGATGAGCAGCGGCTTCTTATGCCGTTGACCCCAGTCGAGCAGAGAATCTAGAGCCGCGTGATGAGAGAAGTCCACCAGGATGTCCGCGGTAGTCCCTGCCGACTCCATGGACTCCGACGCCTCCCTGAGAGAGCTGTAGACCGGAAAGGAGTTTTCATACTTGCCCGGGTCCACGTCGACCCCGGCTACTACCAGCATGTCATCCTCCATGGAGAGGACACGCGCCATGACCTGGCCCATCTTGCCGTTGCATCCGTGGAGAATCACTCTCATAATCTCACCCCCGGTCATTGATACCGTTCCGATCGTCCACCTATTCGGCGCGAGTACCGGATTTCGTTCACCGTTGCCCTGTGTGCTTCAGGAACAGGTCGATTACCTTTGTAGTCACGGGCCCGGGTTTGCCGCTTCCGATAGGAGTACCGGAGACCGACACCACCGGCATTATCTCAAGCGGTGTGTTTGACCAGAACGCTTCGTCGGCAGAGATCACTTCCCTTACACCGAAGATGCGTTCCACGAAAGGAATGCCGTGCTGCGCGCACAGGCGCTTTATCACAAGGCGCGTGATCCCCGATAGGATCAGATCTCCCTCGGGATGAGTCCAGATCTGCCCGTTCTTCACGATGAAGAAACTGGAACCGGCGCACTCGGTCACGTGGGCCTCATCCCTGTAGAGAATCGGTTCCTCGGCGCCCTCTCTGTTCGAGATGGTCATGGCCAGACAATTGGGCAGCAGGTTCACGGTCTTGTAACAGCACTTCAGCCAGCGGATGTCCTGGACCAGAGGAGCGCCGGTGCCCACCCTGCGGGGTTCGTCCGGCTGCGGGTCCATAGATGTGATCTGCATGAATACAGTGGGCTGCGCCATCTCTTTGTTGTAATGGTGAGTCCTCGGGCTGTACGCGCCCCGCGTGACCTGCCAGTAGAGGGACGCCCCTCCAAGATCCGCTTGGCGGATAAAGTCCCTGACTAGGTGTGTGAACTCCTCCCTGGTGAAGGGAAGAGGCATATCGATACCCTTTACACCGAAGAAGAACCTGTCCATGTGTTCCTCCAGGCAGAAGGGCTCATTGTCGTACACTCGCACGACCTCATAGAGGCCGTCTCCGAACAAGAAGCCGCGGTCTAGCACCGATACTTTGGCTTCGGCGGGACTTACGATCGATCCATTCAGGTAGGTAAGCTCGGGCACGTGCGGGTCCTCCTCTCCTCGGCCCAGCGCAAGGCGCTCGGCCGGTAGATGTGCATTCTACAACTCAACGCCGACACCTCCGTCACGGGTATTGTGCCTACGACGTTACCCGAAAGGGATCCCGCAGCAATGCGGATAACTATACCTGACCCGAAAAGGAGGCTAATCAACGTGCAAAAGCGTCTTACACGTTCTGAGGTCCCCGTTGAACTGACCTGGAAGATCGAGGACATTTTCGCGACACCGGAGGACTGGGAGAAAGAGATGGCCGCGGTAGCCGCGGCCGTGGACACGGTGACCCAGTTCAAGGGCAAGCTCGGCGAAGGGCCCAAGATGCTCCTGGGCTGCCTCGAGGCACAGGAAGCCCTGCAGGCGCGCATGATGCGGGTTATGTCCTATGCGTCTCTGAACCAGTCAGCCGACGCCACCAATCCCGCCAACCAGATGGCGGCCGGAAAGGCCGGTGCGCTCGTGGCCCAGATCGGGGCCGCAACGTCGTTCATCCAGTCGGAAGCGCTTGCGCTTCCTGACGGCACTCTGGAGCGGTATCTCGCTGAAGAACCGGGGTTGGCCCAGTTCCGCCGCACGATCGAACGGCTGATAGACGAAAAGCCCTACGTGCTCCACCCGGAGACAGAGAAGGCTCTTGCCGCGCTCGGTGAGGTCCTTGGCGCCCCCTCGACTATCTACAACAGGTCCAAGGCCACCGACATGACGTTCGAACCCATCAAGGATTCTCAGGGCAACACGCTCCCCATGTCATTCGCTATGTACGAGAGCGCTTACGAGACGTCGCCCGACATGACGCTCCGCCGCAACGCGTGGGCGTCCTTCACCAAGGGGCTGAAGGCGTACCAGAACACCTATGGCGCTACCTGGGGCACCGAGGTCAAAAAGAACGTCGTCCTGGCCAAACTGAGGGGATATCCGTCGGCGACTCACATGTTGCTCCACCGCCAGGAAGTCCCGCTGGATGTCTACCACAGCCTCCACGACATCATACTGAAGGAAATCGCTCCGCACATGCGCAGGTACGCCCAGCTCCGCAAGAAGGTGCTCGGGCTCGACAAGATGTTGTATTGCGACATCGAGGCTCCATTGGATCCTGAGTTTAGCCCCAAAACAACCTTCCAAGAGGGCGCCGAGATCATCTTGGAGGGCATCAAGATCATGGGGCCCGAGTACACGGCGATCATCGCCGAGGGCCTGAAGAACAGGTGGATTGACCTGGCGGACAACGTCGGGAAGTCGACCGGGGCGTTCTGCAACTCCGTGTACGGAGTGCACCCGTACGTGCTGGTGACCTGGACAAACAACATGAGGGACGCGATCCTTCTGGCGCACGAGCTCGGCCATGCGGGCCAGGGTGTCATATCTCAGCGCTACCAGCGGCTTTCTAACACTCGGCCGTCCATGTTCTTCATCGAGGCGCCCTCCACGATCAACGAGACTCTGGTCGGGAACAGCATCCTCGCGAAGGCTACCGATGTGCGCATGCGCCGCTGGCTCATCATGCAGTTCCTCATGACCTACTATCACAACTTCGTGCGGCACCTCATCGAAGGCGAACTACAGCGCCGCATCTACGTCCTTGCTGAGAAGGGCCAGCCGATCACGGCGAGCATTCTCTCAAAGGTACAGGGCGAGATCCTGGAAGAGTTCTGGGCGGGCGAGGTCGAGATCGATGAGGGAGCGCGGCTGACCTGGATGAGGCAACCTCACTACTACATGGGTCTGTATCCTTACTCCTACTCGGCGGGGCTCACGATAGGCACCGCGGTATCCAAGGCGATCCGCGAGGAGGGCGCTCCCGCTGTGGAACGCTGGCTCAACGTGCTCAAAGCCGGCGGGACAAAGGGACCCATCGAGTTGGCCAAGATGGCCGGCGTCGACATGACCAAGCCGGAGCCCATGCGCGCAGCCGTGGAGTACGTCGGGCAGCTGGTGGACGAGGTCGTCAAGAGCTTCTAGCGGCCCACCAGCGGTTCGCCCTCGACGGATCTCTGGCGCGTCGCTTCGCGGCGCGCTAGTAAGCTCCGCCTCGGGCTGGAACCGCTGTCGGCCACTCCGATTCACTTGACTCGCCAGCGGTTCGCCCTCAGCGGATCTCTGGCGCGTGCTGCGCAGCGCGCTAGTAAGCTCCGCCTCGGGCTGGAACCGCTGTCGGCCACTCCGATTCACTTGACTCGCCAGCGGCTCGGCTAGAATCGGTAGACTCGGGCACCCCTGGAGCAATTGAACCCGGGGTGCCCGGTACCTTTGCGGTCATTCAGCGACCGGACATCGAAGATGGCGTAGTAGAGAAGTGGCGACAAGGGGGGCAAGCACTCGTGACGACAAAGACAGTGCTGGATATCGACTTGATCAGGAAGATGGGCGCCAAGCCCAAGGTGTTTGAGCCGGGGGAGCCTCTCTTCTGGAACGACCCCCACATTTCCGGCGAGATGCTGAAAGCGCACCTTGACCCCAACACCGACGCGGCGAGCCGCAGGCCCGAGATGATCGACCAGACTGTCTCGTGGCTCATTAGCCACCTTGGACTCAAGCCAGGAGATAAGTTGCTTGATCTGGGCTGTGGTCCTGGCCTGTACTGCGAGAGGTTCCATGATCACGGTCTCGTGGTTACCGGCATGGACTACTCGCGGCGCTCAATCGACTACGCTCGAAAGGCAGCGGCCGACAGCGGGAGAAATATCGAGTACATATACCAGGACTACCTTACACTCGACTTCGAGTCGCGGTTTGACGCTATCGTGCTGATCTACTGCGACCTTGCAGTGTTCGCGCCCGCCAAGCGCGATGAGCTGCTCCGGCGCGTCCACCGGGCGCTGAAGCCCAAAGGCGCCTTCGCGTTCGACGTGTTTACACCGGACCACAGGCCTGCTGAGGAGCGGTTGTCGTGGTCTGCCCATGAGAGGGGGTTCTGGCGCCCGAACCCGCATCTTTGCCTTACGTGCGAGTTCTACTACCCCGATGAAGAGACCTATCTGGACCAGTACGTTGTGATAGATGAGGACCTAACCGTGAAGGTCTACCGCATCTGGGACAAGGTTTACACGCCAGAGTCAATAGAACCCGTTGTTCGAGCCCAAGGCTTCAACGAGATCGAGTTCAGGGCCGGCTTGACAGGTAAACCCTATGCGAAAGGCGAACCCTGCCTGGGAGTTATCTGCCGTAAGTAGGACACGAGGAGGACGAGTCCCTTGGTTGAACGCAGGACCTATCTTCAGATCCCCGGTCCTGTCAACATACCCGATAGCATACTCCGCGAGCTCAGTCGTCCTCTCATCAACCACAGAGGCGCTGAGTTCGAGAGCCTGCTCCATGAGTGCCGCGAGGGTCTGGGCAGGGTATTTCAGACCGCGAACGATATCATCATGTTTCCCTCCTCCGGGAGCGGCGGGTTGGAATCGGCCGTAGTGAACACGATTTCTCCGGGCGACAAAGTGCTCGTCCCTGTACAGGGTGTCTTCAGTGAGAGGTTCGCCAAGATAGCGGCTGCCTACGGAGCGGAAGTCGAAATGATCAACGTTGACTGGGGCAGGGCAGTCGACCCGGATGCGGTGCTTGAGAGGCTGCGCCGCGACAGCTCCGGTACCATCAAGGCAGTGCTCATCGACCACAACGAAACCTCGACCTGCGTCCTCAATGATGTGAGGAGTGTTGGACTCGGGATGCGGGAGATGGGTCACCCCGCCCTCCTCATCGTGGATGCGGTGAGTTCTATGGCAATGGCCGACCTGAATACTGACGAGTGGAGAGTCGACGTCGCTATCACCGGTTCCCAAAAGGGTCTTATGCTTCCCCCGGGGATGGCCATCCTCAGTATCAGCCCGCGTGCCTGGGAAGCCTACTCGCGTTCAAAGGCGCCCCGCTGGTACTGGGACTGGAAGCAGATGAAAGACGCGATGGATGGAGGCAGGGTTCCGTACACGCCAGCCACTACGCTCATGTTTGGGCTCAGGGTAGCGTTACGGATGATCCTTGACGAAGGTCTAGAGAACGTGTTCCGAAGGCACACCGATCTCGCCTGCTTGTTCAGGCAAGGAGTGAGACGCATAGGCCTGGAAGTCCTGCCGCCTGAAGAAGAGGCGTCGCCGACGGTTACCGCGGTGAAACTTCCACAGGGAGTCTCGCACAAGGAACTGAGTGACCTCCTCGAGCGGGACTACGGAGTAGTGATAGGGGAGGGCCTCGGCAAGATTAAGGACTCGGTTTTCAGAGTCGGCCACATGGGCTCCATCCAGAGGACCGATGTCCTTGCCGTGCTCTCAGCTCTGGAAGGCGCACTCGGTTCCCTACGCAAGTGACAAGAGCAGCGGTTTGTGCACACGTCGGCGGTTCGCCCCCAGCGGATCTCTGGCGCGTGCTACGCAGCGCGCTAGTAAGCTCCGCCTCGGGCTGGAACCGCCTGACGGCCACGTTGGGCGGCTGTGCTTTGCCGGGTCGCTCTCCGGCGGTTCGCCAGCGGCTCGCCCTCCGCGAATCTCTGGCGGGTCGCTGCGCGGCCCGCTAGTAAGCTTTGCTTCGGGCTGGAGCCACTGGCGACTCGGGGCGGTTCGTATCGCGCCGGAGCCGCTGCCGAATGACTAGGAGGTCTTACTAATGAAGTACGACAAAGCGTCTGCTATCGCCGCCATCCTGGCGATCGCGATCACCGCCAGCCTGTACGGCAAGCTCCCGGACAGCATTCCCATACACTGGGGCCTGACCGGGAAGCCTGACCGCTTTGGCCCGGCTTACACCATATTCCTGCTGCCGGCGCTAGCGCTCGTGGCCAACTTCGTCACCATGGGAAAAGACGACATGGAGGAGAGGGCAAAGGTAACGAGGGTCAGGCTCACCACGCTGGTCATCCTCGGCGCCGAAGCGTTTTCCATCTGGTGGGTGCTGACCAGGGCGCCCATGCCCTAATTGCGACTCAGGACCGACAGTGGTGCCAGCTCGAGGCGGAGCTTACTAGCGCGCTGCGTAGCACGCGCCAGACCGCAGGCGGTCATTTCGCCTCACTTGGCGGGCCTTGAGCTCACTCAAACGGCTCGCTGATCGACTTACCCATGCTTATGCGCTTGATGGCATCGGCTAGCAGCGGCACGATGGATAGCACCTCGAGCTAATCCCACTCTTTCTCGGGTAGAACCGGAACCGTATCCGTGACGACCAGCCGTTTGATGGGAGCTACTGAAAGCCTGTCCTTGGCCGGACCGGACAGCACTGCGTGAGTGCAGGCGGCGTAGACCTCGGTCGCCCCGTGCTCCATCAGCAGATTCGCGGCGTTAAGGAGCGAGGAACCCCGTCCCTTCGCGCCCGGGCACCTGTCATCCTGCAGGAACAGGCGACGGTACAGGGAAACACTATGGGTTGACCGGCTACATTGACCGGGTATGAGAGGGGCACTAGCATGAAGTACAACTTCGACGAGGTAGTGAGCCGGAGAGGCACTGACAGCGCGAAGTGGCGCAAAGGCGCATATCCCAGGGAGGACGTGCTGCCCTTTTCCATGGCGGACATGGATTTCCCGGCGCCGGAACCGGTTGTGGAAGCGCTGCGGGCCCGGGCTGCTCACCCAATCTACGGATACGGCTACAAGGATGAAGCCCTGTATTCCTCAATCATAGACCGAATGCAGCGCAAGTACGGTTGGGCGATCTCGAAGGACTGGATACGGTTCACACCCGGCGTGATGCCTGGTGTGCAGGCGTCGCTCAGAGCAGTCACCAAACCGGGGGACAACGTCCTAATCCAAAGCCCAGTCTTTCCCCCGTTCTTCAGCGCCATCGAGCAGGCTGGCTGCAAGGTGATCAACAGCCGACTGGCACGTGACAATGGCCAGTACCTTATCGACTTTGAGGACCTTGAGGAGAAGTTCGACTGTCTTAGGCCATCGGCTTTCATCCTCTGTAGCCCCCACAATCCCGTCGGGCGGGTCTGGACCAAGGATGAACTCACTAGGATAGGGCGGATAGCTGAACGCTATGGGACCGTGGTCATTTCTGATGAGATTCACGGCGAGATCATCTACAGAGGACACGTGCACTATCCGTACTCCTCCATATCTGCCGAGGCCGAGGCGCGGTCAATAGTCTGTACATCCCCAGGCAAGACCTTCAGCATGACGGGGATGGTGGCCTCAGTGGCCATAATCCCGAACGAGGAGATCAGGAAAAGGTTCGACGCGGCGGCGGCCCACATAATGGGAGGAGTTAATATACTCGGCCTTCTGGCGATGGAGATTGCGTATCGCGATGGGGACGACTGGCTGGAGCAAGTCCTCGCTTACCTTGAATCGAACCGCAACTTCCTCATGACCTACTTCGAGGAGAACATACCGCGAATCCGGGCGGTGCGGCCGGAGGGCTCTTTCCTGGCTTGGCTGGATTGCACCGACCTGCGCCTGAGTCCCAAGCAGCTGCCGGCGTTCTTCGTCGAGCGGGCCGGTGTGGGGCTGGTTCCCGGTGTTTCCTACGGGCCCGGCGGAGAGACCTTCATGAGGATTAACTTCGCCTATCCACGGAGTATCCTCGAGGAAGGCCTTAAGCGTATAGCTCTGGCTGTGCAAGACGCAGAGTAAACAAGCCCAAGGAGCGTAGGAACGATGAAGATACTGAGCACCCGCGCGTGGGATGACTTTGAGAAAGCCGCGATCTCCGAAGTGGTCGGAGATGCTATCTTTCTGGAGCCGGGTACTGACGGGAAGATCGAGGATCTAGTGAACCAGGCTGACGTAATGTTTGGCTTCCCGACAATCTCGATGGAGGCGATAGCCAAATCGCCGACTCTCAAGCTGCTCCACGTGCCGTCGACCGGCGTGGACAAGTACGTGACGCCGGAGATGAAAGCTTCCCGCGTCACCTTGACCAACAGTCGCGGAGTCCAAGCCAAGCCGGTTTCCGAGCATGCAGTCATGCTCATGCTGGCCCTATCCTACAAGCTGCCTCAGCTCCAGCAGAACCAAGCCAAGAGTTCCTGGGAAGATGTTGGCGTCGAAAGGCTGGAAGGACAGACCGCTGGGCTTCTGGGATTGGGTGCAATCGGTGAGGAGATCGCCCGGAAGTGCAAAGCCTTCGATATGAGGGTCATCGGGACCCGGAGAGATGCCTCCGTGCTGCCGCCAAACGTTGACGAGGCGTTCGCTCCGGAGGACACCAACGAGGTGCTCCGGCAATCCGACTTCGTGCTTTGCTCGCTGCCGCTGACCAAGGAGACGGAGCGATTCGTTGATTACAGCCGCTTCTGCGCCATGAAGCCCACCGCATACTTCGTGAACGTTGGACGCGGGCCGGTAGTGGTAGAGGAGGACATGATCCGGGCCCTTAGGGAAGGCCGGTTCAAGGGCGCCGGGCTGGATGTGTTCGAGACTGAGCCCCTGTCCAAGGATAGCCCTCTCTGGGGAATGGAGAACGTGATCGTCACTCCCCACGCCGCCGGCAACGCCAAGGCGAACCGCCAAAAGGTGCTTGCCATCCTGGTTGAGAACCTCCGGCGCATGCAGGCAGGACAGCCGCTGGTGAACGTCGTGGACATGACGTTGGGCTACTGACATCATCCTAAGGCCGACTGGAAGGGGAAGCAGGTTCCGCCCTGGAAATAGCAGCACCGGAGAGTCCGGTTGGGAGGTGACGCCGTGGTGGCCCCAATGGAGTACCGCTTCCTCGGCGATTCCCCGCTCAGAGTTTCG
>CAZRRG010000012.1:0-36540 GCA_964602455.1 uncultured Eubacteriales bacterium
CCCTGCCAGGAGATACTTGCCATCGGGAGAGATCATAGCTTCCCGATTGGTCGTTATTAGTTGACCGTCAAACGTTACCTCCATTACCCTAGTCGGCTCAAGCACGGTGACCGTCTTTGGCTCAGGCTGCGGTTTCGTGCAGCCAGCCAACAAGACCGCAAACAGGATAACCGCGGAGATAATGCGAATCGCGCTATATCTGACTCGCAGCATTGGCAAACCACCTTTCATGGTTATTGAGACGATCTCTGGTGAGTGTAGGTTCCGGCTAATCCCTGCTAGATACCGCTTCCGCCCTCTTGCGCGCTTGGTGGCGCCGCACCTCATATCTATCGGGTACTGGTCGAGAGTTCTGCCTCACATGACAGGCCGACCATCGAGACGGTATGATCAACACATGAACGAGCAGCCCGCTTTACCGAGCGCCATCTGCCAATCTCGAGGTGAGCCGGCATACACTTCAAGCAAGTCAAAGGGATCCTCTCCGCCCAGAACGGAATGAACATCTACCGCGGCTGCACCCACGGCTGCATCTACTGTGACAGCCGCAGCAAGTGCTACGACATGCAGCACGACTTCGAAGACATCGAGGTCAAGAGCAATGCCGTAGAGCTGCTCGAGCTCGCGCTATCGAAGAAAAGGAACAAGTGCATGGTCTCGACCGGCGCCATGTGCGACCCTTACATCCACCTGGAAACGCAGCTCAACCACACGCGACGATGCCTTGAGGTCATCGACAAGCACGGGTTCGGCCTTGCGATCCAGACCAAGTCAACTAGGATCCTAAGAGACCTGGACCTCCTGGAAAGCATCAACAACAAGGCAAAGTGCGTCGTCCAGATGACCCTGACCACATATGACGAAGAGCTGTGCCGGATCGTCGAGCCCAATGTCTCCACGACGCGAGAGCGTTACGAGGCCCTCAAAGTTTTCCAGGAGCGAGGCATCCCTACGGTCGTTTGGCTCTGCCCAATCCTACCCTTCATCAACGACACGGAGGAGAACCTCCGTGGGATCCGGGGATACTGCTTCGACGCAGGAGTGCGCGGTATCCTTTGCTTCAGTATGGGGCTCACGTTGCGGGAGGGAAACCGGGAGTACTTCTACGAGAAGCTGGACGAGCACTTCCCCGGTCTGAAGGAGAAGTACCATCGCAGGTACGGGTACAGCTACGAGTGCCGCAGCGACAGGAGCCCGGAGCTGATGCGCATCTTCCACGACGAATGCGCCAAGCACGGGATCATGCACGACATCGATGAGATCTGGAGCTACATGCGGACGTATGAGAGCCGCAGGCGCGCTGACCAGCTGGCCTTGTTCTGAAGAAGTACGCGGAGACATGGCTGGCCTTCTGCCCCATATCCTGGTGTTTGGGCCTAGTATTTTGGCCCAGTGCTGTGCGATGCTCCGGATCGATGCATCCCGTCCGCGACCGTGCACCCAGATGAAGCATCCTATCCGCGACCTTGCACTCAGATGAAGCATGGTTTTGGTTATTGGGCCTTCGCCGGCTTCCAATCCGCTCGCCCTGTTCACCGGTGCCCCTCATCAGCATGAGCTCGCTCACCTGCGCGCCTCATCAGCCGGTGGGCGCACACTGGTGCACCTCATCACGCTGACCATGCTTCAGTCTGGAGCATCCCATCCTTTGAGCCTCAACGAACCGCCTCCAAGTCCGCGACCTTGCTTCATCTGAGTGCACCCTCAAGGATAGGCCGTCCATGGGTGCACCTCATCACGGAGAGGGTGTTCGATTTCGGTGCAAGGGTTAACAAAGGGGTCGGATCAGCATCACGTGCTGATCCGGCTTCCTAATGCTCATATCTCGCCTCTACTGCTACATCTGCGCCAGGTGCGCGTCCGCGCTACTCGACCCTCACAGACTTCTTTATCGAGTAGGCTCCCAAGGCAGAGATCCCGCACGCTAGCGAGATATTCCTGAAGATCTCTTCCTTGTTCTCGCTCTTCCACCACGACCCGGCCAGCACCGTAACCCTACTACCCTTGAACGCAGCGGGGAACATCGGAGTTGATGAACCTATCATCACGATCTCCCTGGCCCTACCGCACATCTCAAGGAGGCCGTCGATGGAACCGTTTATCATGCTGGTACCGCTGATCACGACGACGTCGCAAGTCGGCAGCACCTGGCTCTGGCTTTCCACCGGCAGAACCTGGGCTCCTCCGCTCCCCAGCATCGATACGCCCTTGTCAAAGACGCATATCTCGGCTACGCGCGGGCCCATCATTTTGATCACCGGCGCTATTAGGCCGATCATGCCCACCTTGTCAGTTGGCCGCAGGGTGACTCCGAACGGACGGTCAGGAGAGTCGCAGTCGCTAAGTGCCTGAGACCTGGAGGCAGCCGCCAGTACCGCGATCCCTATGCCTCTCTGCAGGCTGTCGCCTCCCGATGCTGCCCAGCGGGCGATGTCCTCGGCTGGCCGTCCAACGACTTCCCGGCCGTACGGGAAGATGGAGCAGCCGGCCTCCAGGTCCTCCCTGAGGACATAAGAGACGCCGACGTGACCGTTGTCCAGTTCAACCGCGATAAGGGAGATCCCGATCACGGCATCCTTGACTTTTCGACCCTCCAGATACGGTCTTGCCGCGTTCAAAACAGACTGTACCAACATTCTAGTCCCCTCCCGCGCCGATGCCGCGGATCACGCAGACCTTGCGGCCCAGCGTGTCCACATCCACTAATCTCAGATCCGTCCCGTACAGCGAGGATAGGAACGCCTCACTGAGGACGTCGCAGGTCGCTCCGTGTGTGAAGTTTCCTTTCCGGTCCATGACCGCCACCTCGTCGCCCAAGAGCAGCGAGTGATCCGGATTGTGCGTGCTCATAATCACACCGTATCCTTCGCCGGCCAGGCGCTGCAGCGTCTCCAGCACCTTCACCTGGTTGCCAAGGTCCAGATGAGCGGTAGGCTCATCCAGGATGATGAACCTCGGCCTCTGCGCCAGCACCCGCGCGATCGCTGCCTGTTGCCGCTCGCCGGCGCTGATCCTCATGACAGACTTGTCGGCGATGTGCTCCAGTCCCATGTTCCGGATAGCCTGCCAGGCGACGTCGTACTCCGAGGACTTGGGTCTCTGGAACACGCCCATCCGCGGAGCGCAACCGGTGACAACATAGTCCACGACGCTGTAGTCGAAGGAAACGGCGATGCTCTGGGGGACAAAGCCCACAGCCTTGGCTATCTCATTCTGCGGCAAGCTGCGGTAGCTCCGGCCGTCCAGGGACACGTCTCCTGCGTCGGGCGTGAGCAACCCTGCGATGCATCCCAGAAGGGTCGACTTGCCGGCTCCGTTTGGGCCAAGGATCGACAACACGCGGCCTTCGGAGGCGTCGAAACTCAGGCCCTCGAATACGCGCTTGCCGGGGGTATATGAAAATGCCAGGTCCCTTACTACGATGTTCAGATCGCGCCCATCCTTTGCTTCCAGAGCAGCCAAGCGTAGAACGGAGCCCCTATCAGTCCAGTGAGGATGCTGAGGGGAATCTCCACGGATGTGGCCGCCCTCGAGATTGTATCGATTACCAGCATGAACAGACCGCCCACTAGCGCCGTGACCGGCAGCAGTTTGGTGTTGTCAGAGCCGCCGAGCAATCGTCCGAGGTGAGGGATCACCAGGCCGACCCACCCGATGGTGCCGCTGATGCTCACTGCGCTGGCTGTGAGCAGGCTTGCGCAAGCGATCGCCGCTCCCCGGTACAACTTGACGTTCATACCCAGCGACTTGGCCTCTTCCTCCCCAAATGAGAGGATGTTGATCCGCCAGCTGAGGGCCAGGAGGATGGCGCCGCAGATGATCAGCAAAGGAGATACCGCAAAAAGCTGCGGGCGTCGCACCGACTCCAGGCTCCCCATCTGCCAGAAGACGATCTCGGCAAGCTGGGTCTCGGGATCCGCCACATACTTGAGGATGCCTAGGATCGACGACATCAGCCCTCCCGTGATGATGCCGGCTAGCACCAGCGCCATGTTGCTCTGGTTCCGAAGCATGCGGGTAATGCCGACGCTCAGGCCCACTGCGAGCATGCCGAAAACGAAGGCAGACGCCTGAGTCATGGCCATGCTTCCCCCAAGGAGGATGGAAACGGCTGCCCCTACGCATGCCCCGGATGACACTCCCAGGAGATCCGGAGAAACCAGGGGATTCTGGAAAACCCCCTGGTATACTGCTCCGGACATTGATAGAGCCGCGCCAACCAGTACAGACGCAATAACCCGCGGCACCCTGATCACGAACAGGACGGTGTGCATGCCCTCGTCCAGCGGCGGAGAGCCGGTTACGGCCTCCCACAGCACTCGGACAGCGTCGGCCGGGTTCGCGCTGTACCGCCCCAGGCTCAGGGCAACGATGCATGAACCGGCCAGCGCTACTGCAAGACCGAACACAAGGGCCCGGTACTGCTTTGCACGGCTTTGGATGTTACTTGTCAAGTCCAAGCTGGGCCGCAGTAAATGTCTGTCCATAGACCAGCTGATAGTACTGATCCACGTCCTCCATCAGGTCATCCATGGAGTAGAGGTCGGGATGAAGGTTGTGCAGCGTCCAGCACAGTCCCAGCGCAGACGCAGCGACCGGATAATCCCACGGCTCAAGCGCCGAGGGGAACTCGAAGACCTTCTTGTTCTTGATAGCCGAGATGGGTGCCCACTGGGGGTCGTTTAGGAGATCATCGACTGTGTAGTCCGCGTAGGCCGGGATGTAGATGACGTCCGGGTTCCACGCAATGATCTGTTCGATGTTGACATCGGTCCAGAGCTCGTCAGGCTGGAAACCTGCGGTGACGTTGACGCCGCCGGCGGTCTCAACCAAGAGGTTCTGGAGCATCGCGTCGGTGCTAACCGAAGTGCTCGAACTGCCTGAAAGCATCAAGACCGTGGGCTTGTCCTGGACGTTCTTAGCCAGGTTGCTGACCTTTTCAATCATCGAATCGTAGAAGTCGATGATCTGGGTGGCCCGGTCCTCTAGTCCCGTCGCCTTGCCGATCAAGGTGAGCGCGTCTTTGATGGACTCGAACTTCTCAACGTTCAGCGCTATGCACGGCACGCCGATCTCGGTGAAGCTCTCTATCTGGTCCTTGAACCTTACCGGCAGTACCACGAGATCGGGATTGACAGTCATCACGGTCTCCATGTTGACGTTCTTGCCTTTGCCGATCTGCGTAGCCTCGTTGACCTCGGGCGCGACCAGGTCGTACAGCCCGTAGGCCATGTCCTTGTTGCCGAAACCTGCGATCCGGGAGCCGTCTCCGGACAGCACGATGACCATGTTCATGCTAGGATTGTGGGTTCCAATGACCCGCTCCGCCGGCTTCGATAGTTCGACGGTCCTCTCAAGATGGTCTACTACCACTATCTTCTCAGGTTGCTGCGGGGTAGCCGGCGCCTTGGGCGTGCATCCGGCAAGAAGCGTGGCTGCATACACGAGTGCAAGAACGAAAACACCGAGCCTCTTCGTGAACATGGATCCTCTTCCTCCCCAATCTCACCTTGATCGCGATGTGACCGATTCCCCTGTGGATTGGAGTTGGAAAAGCAGAGCAAACGCCCAAACAGGCTCATCGAAGGTGCGATAAGCCGGGCGAAGCCTATATAACTCCTTTCCACAATGGGAGACCATGCCGTTTCCAACATGACCCTATCGCCTGCAATCCATAGCGTGTAGCTTTAGGGCTTGCAGATTCGGAGTTCTGATAACCGGTACCTAGACAAGCATACCACGTTAGCAGGTCAAAGAGGTACCCATGCGGGCTGATTGGCCGGTACTCTGAGGAGTAACATGAAGAGGATCACTGGCCTGCGTTAACCAGCAGGCCAGTGATCGCGGTATCTTCATCTAATCAGTTTGGCCACGTATGAGATGGCGGCTAGCAGCCCGTCCGAGACGTTATGTATCAAGACCGGCCCGAGCAGGCTTCCCGTGTTGCGGTACATGAAAGCGTAGAGGATACCGAAGCCGAAGGCGATCACCAACTGCACAGGGTCCAAATAGGTGATCTTGAACGGCGATACGGTGAACCCGATGTGCGCCATGGAGAACAAGACGGCGCTTATGACGCCTGCGGTGGGGACCGTGAACCCCGGGAACCGCACTTCGCTGTTCCATGATCTGGCCAGGATGGTCAAGATGAGCGACCTGAACAGCAGCTCCTCCGCGATACCCGGCATCGTGAACATGAACAGGAGGCTTCCGGCCACATTCCGCGCATTCATGGGATGGTTTACGGCAGACTGCATGGCTGCCCCCGGCATCAGCAAGTTGAAGATGACGCCGTACACAGCGCACCCGAGGCAGAACCTCCAGAAGATCTTCATCGACCAGTCACTCTTGTTAAGGTTCAGACCCCACTCAGCCATGCTCAGCTTCCACTGCGCGCCGAGCGAAACGATCACAACCATGGACAGTACCGCCTGCGCTATGTGGTGCAGGAATCGCCACGCAAACACTCCATCAGGGTCAAGACCGGCAAACCCTCCAACCGTCGCATCAGCGAATCTCGATGATAGCAGGGGAATCAGATAAACCAGAACTACGGCAAAGATGAGATCTCTGGCTTTCCTACCCGTCATACTACTTCCTTCCTTCTTTCTCTTGTGATGCTTACTGCGGGACTCCCCATTATAGCAGTAATCGGAGATGTGGGACTAATGGAGGGTCACTCCGAACAACCCGAACAACTCACCGTTGTCCTTACACGCGTACTCGAAGCACACTCCGTCGACCATGTAGACCCTGCAGCTGTCAGTCGCTAAGGCGATCCTCACCGGCTCTCCCCCATCCGGCTGAAGCGTGAGCAAGGCCTCAAAGGGACACTTCGTGACCACCTGCAATCTTGTTGCGGATGCAAGCAGTTCTTCGAGCTGATCCAGGGTATCGGGATCGGTAACCGTGTGGTCCTCGCCGTCAAGCGTCAGCGTCGCCGACACAACACCCTGTATCAGATCCGGTCTAAACACGCCGGTGTTCACTCCATACTGCTTCGCGATTGGGCGTACCATAGCAAGAAGCTCGGCTGCGTTCCCCGCCTCAATGCAACGTGGGTCGGCGCCAGGCCTCACCAGACTGCCGCCGTTGGTAAAGCACCAGTAATCGTGATTGTGCTTGATCCAGACTCCAAGCGAACCCTCGCGATCAGGCCATCCCTGCTGGGTTGCGGTCGCCGCTGCGCGTCCAAACGCATCCAGCCACACGTCTTGGTCCATGGGGACGTAGTAGCCTGCCTCGCCATAGGGATACCACTGACCTGGATGCTCCGTGGGCCTCAGCATGAGGCTTATCCCCTCGTTAGCGGGGCGGCTGCGGAGCATCTTATCGTAGGAGTGCTCGTCAACGACAAAGCGGAACACGTACTCGCTGCCGTACATCTCGTGCTTACCCTCTGTGGCGATGTACTCGCCGGTCTTCCTGGCCCGGATAGCAGCGTAGTACGTTCCCTCCGGAAGCCCAGTCAAGGAGAGGCGGTCAGCGCCTTCGAGTATCATCTCGAGGTCTTCTGCCCTACACACGTAGAGGCCGCCAAGCGAGATGGCGTCAGCGTGGTTGACGCTTATGTCCTCGCGGAGCGTCACGGTCGGCAGTTCCTGCAGCACCGCCTCGATGTTGTAGAACACGCTCAGCGCGTCTGCACACATCCAACCCCGTTCAGTCCATATCTCGGCCCATATAGGGTTCTCATAGGGAATGGTCACCTCGCCGTTCGAGGTGATGGTGAAGTCCGGCTGGTCAGGAGAGATGTTACCTGCCTGGTCCCCGGCAACGGGGGGCTCGGATGCCTGTCGATCCGGCCCTTCGTCGACGGTACACGCGGTCACGGAGCAGGAGAAAAGCAATAATGCCGCCAGCAGGATCCACGGGACCCATGAGCGAGCTCGCAGAGCGGAGCAAAACATGGCAGAACCCCCATCCGAGTTACTGAGACGATCCTCAGGTGAGTTGACTGCCGTGCCGTATTGTGGGTTCCATAGCCGACCAGGATTCCCATGTCCGGCCACGGGACCACCGCCAAGCCCCTCTACAGGCAGATTTCCAGTAACACTGGGGCATGATCCTGTCTCGGTCCTGAGTCGAGGATCTCCGACCTGACCACCTTGTCGGCAATCCGGTTGCTCACGATCCAGTAGTCGATCCTCCATCCTGAGTTGTTGATCTTGCTGGTCCTCGATATCTGGGGCCACCAGGAGTAGACCCCGGTCACGTCGCCGTGAATGTGGCGAAAGGTATCCGTGAACCCTCTTGCCAGGAGATTGCTGAACCCCTCCCGCTCCTCATCGGTAAAGCCTGCTGAACGACGGTTTCGCTTGGGGTGAGCAAGGTCAATCTCTCTGTGCGCCACGTTGAGATCGCCTGATGCTATAACCGGCTTTTGCAGGTCCAGGGAGGCCAGGTAATCGGCATACTTCTTGTCCCAGATGCAGCGATCCTCAAGGCGTCCCAGTTCGTCGCCTGCATTGGGCGTGTAGACTTGCGTCAGGAAGAAGTCAGGGAACTCAAGCGTGAGGGCGCGGCCCTCGAAGTCCATGGTGCCCGGGGCTCCAATTGCGGGACAGGTGACGGATGGCTTCAGGTTGTCCTTGTACAGGTACATAGTACCCGCGTATCCCTCGCGCGCAGGCTTCACCGAGCAGTTCCAGACAACCTCGTAGTCCGGGAACATCTCCTTAAGCACCTCTACGTGCTTCTTCGTAGGGCCGTCGCAGGGTAGCTTTGTCTCCTGCAGAGCAATGGCATCCGGGTTATGCTCCTTAATGGTCCGCAACACAGCTTGAGTCAACTGAGCACGTGGCGAATTACCTACCAGCGCTGCATTCAGCGAGTCGATGTTCCATGAGACGAAAACCACATTGCTCCCCTCCGGTCTCTTTCCTTGGGCTCCTCCAGCGAACTCGGGCTTGTCCTTACACCTGAATAGTAACGTATTTGCGAGGAGATAGTGGTACCCGAGAGCAAGTGAAAGGAGGGCCACCAAATGACTAACCTGACGTCCCGGGAGCTCTTGTACCTGGAAGACACGGGCAAGCTGTTTGAGAGTATCGCGAAGACATGCGACTTCGCGGCATCCAGCGCGGTTGATCCCCAGTTCAAGGCCTATCTTCAGGCTTTGGGAAAAGAACATAAACAATGGATGACCGCTACCGCAGAAAAAGGCCAGAAGGCCCTAATCCAGTAGCGATACGAAGCGAGGTGCGGGAAATGGCGAATCAACCGCAGGAGAAGGAGTGGGCCGGGACCCTGCTCTATCTGCAGAAGATGGAGGCGTCCACGCTTTGCACGGCGGCGCTTGAGAGCGCAGACCCTGAGATCAGGAGCCACTATTGCGGACTCCTCTACAGGTCGCTTGAGAATCAGAAGGCCCTCTTTGACATAATGAACCGCAAAGGCTGGTACAAGACCGAACCGGCGCCCGTCGAGCAGGCAAACAAGACTAGCATGAGCCTAGGGAAGATGCGGCAACAAGCCCAGGAGATGCAGCAGGCGCCGGTGCAGTAGGAAAACCTGTTTGAACGTGTATGGCCTGTAGAGAGCGCGGCTCCTTGAGGCCGCTACACCTGGTTCACTTGGAGCACAAGATATCCGGGGTTCAATGGATGCAAACAAAAAACCGCTCATTGAGCGGCTCTTTTCTTTGGTGGGGGAGACGGGACTTGAACCCGGGACCTCTTGCATGTCAAGCAAGCGCTCTAACCAACTGGGCTACTCCCCCACTGAACTTTGGAGGCGAGACCCGGAATCGAACCGGGGATAAGGGTTTTGCAGACCCTTGCCTTACCGCTTGGCCATCTCGCCCCGTCTCAACCTTGGCTCGGCTGCGTGCCGGCCTATCCGGTATCTCAAGACCACTGTAATCGTGGTCGGTGAAATCGATGGAGCGGAAGACGGGATTCGAACCCGCGGCCCTCGCCTTGGCAAGGCGATGCTCTACCACTGAGCCACTTCCGCTCGACATGGTGCCGCAGGCCAGAGTTGAACTGGCGACACGCGGATTTTCAGTCCGCTGCTCTACCAACTGAGCTACCGCGGCATGACTCGCGATTCCTGGACCTGCGTTTCGGGTCTTTAAGATGGCGGAGGCGAAGGGATTCGAACCCTCGGTCTCGTGCGTGACAGGCACGTATGTTAGGCCAGCTACACCACGCCTCCGCGACACTAGAACCCTACTGGTGGGCGAAACAGGGATTGAACCTGTGACCCTCTGCGTGTAAGGCAGATGCTCTCCCGCTGAGCTATTCGCCCGGCTGTCCGCAAAGTCCCTGGACGGACGTCGATCCCTAGTATAGCGAACCCGACTTGCGAGGTCAACTCGCTTTAATCCAGGTTTTTGCGGGTCAGAACGCTTATTGCGTCCTTCGGCTAGAACAGGGTACCAAACCCGTAACATCTACGTCAACAGGATATGTGATACCTTTTTGCGCTGACTCCGCGATGAAGGAGAACCAGGCGTCGCAAGGAATATGTTGCCATGGCATAGGGGGATTGAGCTTGGTTGTGAAGAGTGTAGCGGGCGCTTTCGGGCGCCGTGGTAATCAGAGAATACGGCTATCCAGGCTGGCCATTCGTTCGGTATCGGCCATATTGCTTGCGAGCCTGGTTGTTCTACTGGTCCCCATTGCGGCCGCCAGGACGGCATACGCAGAGGCGAGTCCGGCTCCCGTCCCTCCTATCCTCGAAGGCGAGGCATCTGGCGGCGCCATCAACGCCTCCTCTGAGCCGGCTGAGAAGCCCGTCGCTCGTCTAGGCTTCGTGGGAGACATCCTCCTAAACGGGACTATCGGTGATCTGATCGAGGCCGAAGGCCCTCTTGCACCCTGGGAAGGCGTGAGGGAACTCCTATCCTCAGCCGACATCACCTGCGGCAACCTGGAGTGCGCGGTCGGGACAACCGGTACGCCGATACCTGGAAAGACGTGGACGTTCCGCGCCGAACCCGCGACCCTTCAGGGGCTGGCCGACAGCGGTTTGGATGTTGTGTCGCTGGCAAACAACCACACCCTGGACTTCGGTGAGGAGTGCCTGCTCGAGACCGTGGACTTGGTCAGAGCGGCCGGTTTAGGAACCATAGGAGCCGGCGCTGACGAAGCCGCGGCAAGAGAACCCTTCATCAGGGAGGTCAACGGCGTCAAGGTAGGCATCCTGGCAACCGCGGTGACGGTCCCAACCCCTGATTGGGCCGCCAAGCCTGACAAGCCGGGCATTGCCGTTGACTACCCAGGCTGGTTCCCGGGGATCGTGGCATCCATTCAAGATCTCTCCCAGAGAGTCGACGTGGTCGTCGTGTACGTCCATTGGGGAGACGAACGCACGCCGGCCCCGGTCCAGTGGATTGAGCGGGTACACACCGCAATGAGGGACGCCGGAGCCCACGCCATCATCGGCTCTCATCCTCACGTGCTCCACGGAGTCCGGTACGATGGGAGCACCGTAACTGCCTATAGCCTGGGCAACTTCGTCTTCTCTACCAACCCGGAGTACCCGGACTGCCAGATAGGCGCCATCCTGAATCTTACCGTGTCAAAGGGAAAGATCGAGGCGGTGGAACTGGTACCTACCAAGATAGTCTGGGGGAAAACATACCCGATGGAGGGCGAAGAGAGGGAAGGCATCCTCGCTAAGATGTCCTCCCTATCGCGCCCCATGGGCAGCGACGTTGACATGGATGGAAGCGTAGTCCCTCTCATCTACACGGACATGCACAACCACTGGGCCAGGTTCACTGTAGGCAAGTTGTCGAGCCGCGGCTCAATAAAGGGTTACGAAGATCAGACGTTCAGACCCGACAACCGCATCACCAAGGGCGAGTTCGCCGCGATGTTTGTGAGGGCCGTTGCAACCGAGACTGAGGTCGAGGCAGCGGTGGCGGCCGACGCGAGCGCGTCAGAGGGGTGCAAAGTCTGCTTCCCCGAACACTGGAGTTACCCCTACCTCAGGTACCTGGCCGGCGTGGGCGCCATCCCTTCCGGCGACGCTCAGTGGGAACCGAACATACCGTGCAGCAGGCGGGATGCCATCAGCGCTATGTGGGCACTCACCGTGAGACCGGCGAAGTCGGAAACCCCGGAGGGAGCCGGAGATCCAGGAGCTGCCGGGGCCCCGGCAGGCGCTACGGACCCGGAAGCGGCTGTGGTCTGGGCCACCCAGAACGGTATACTGCGAGGTTACCCTGACGGCTCCCTGCGCCTGGACGAAGTCATCTCCAGGGCCGAGATGGCCGTCATCGTGTCAAGGTACCTGGACCTTCCTCGATAGGCAGGCCGCGAAGACAGGCGCCAAAGGCGGCCATCAGAATCAACGTAATCCACTGGCCACGCTGCCGCGAGTAGGTCTGTCCAAAACGTCAACCGCATAGGATTTTCCGTGAACTGAAGGAGGCGGTAACGTGGAGGACATTGTAAGAGGGCTCCTTGAGCAGGAGCAGAGGGCCAGAGAGAGATATGCTGATCTTATGGCCGAATCCCGGAGCGCTACCGAGAGGGAACTCATAGAGCGGATCCTCATCCAGAAGAAGTTCGAGATCGAGACGCTGAAGCTCCTCGCCACCGGAAACGTGCCGGCCCGGTTCATGGGCTTCGGTTCAATAACCGAGGACGAGGTGAACTTCAGGGAGTCCCCCACACCTCAAGCCGCGGTGAAGCAGACACTAGCGCGGGGAACCCCGGTGATACTCACCGACAGGCGGGGAAACTGGGTGGGACTGCAGTTGTACGATGGAAGAGCCGGGTGGGTGTTCAAAGACTACGTCCGGTCAGGCTAGGCAGCCTCGGGCCAGGATAGGTCACCTCGAGCCGGGACAGCGCGTCTACCGGCGCAGGACAGCCAGGGACAGAAAGAGAGGTGGACTCTCGTCCACCTCCCGCGTTTTCCTTTCGTCTTCCTGCGATCCGGTCCTGTCTTTGGCCCTGCTTACTTCCCGATGAACATCTGGGTGAGCATCATGCCGTAGGGGCCACCCTCGACGATCCCGATCCCGATGTGGGTGAAGTTGGCGTTCAGGATGTTGGCCCTGTGACCTGAGCTGTTCATCAGGTTGGTATGGGCCCTATCGACCGTTGACGCACCCGCCAGGTTCTCACCGGCAGTCCTGTAGGTCACGCCCGCCGACTTCATCATGTCGAACGGCGAACCGTAGGTCGGTGACTGGTGGGCGAAGTAGTTCTTGTCGATCATGTCCTGCGACTTCATCCTCGCCAGCTTGACCAGGGTCATATCGACCGCAAGCGGCTTCAGACCTGCCTTGGCCCTTTCCTGGTTTACCAGGTTAACCATCTGCTGCTCCTTGGCCGTAAGTCCGGTAGCAGGCGTAGGCTCGGGCTTTGGCTCGGGCTTCGGCTCAGGCTTGGGTGTGGGCGTCGGCGCCGGCTGAGGCGTCGGAGCGGGTTTCGGAGCCGGCTGTGGAGTCGGCCTGTAGTAGTAGCGCAGGATCAGTTCCCACGGGTACACGCCCGCACCGTAAACGTCTCGGAGCGCCAGGTCCATCCCCGACTCACCGGTCTTGGTGAACACATACGCGGTGCTCCCATCTCTCAAGGGCACGACGTAGCGGGTGAAGCCTGCAGCGGCTGCCTGGCCGGCGACCATCATGAAGGCCAGGACTGCAACTACCAACAAAGTGACTCTTCTATGTTTCTGCATTGTTGCTCCCCCTTTCTACTCGTTCCTGGTGCCAGAACACATAATAAGTAATCGCGGCCGCGAACCGAAATCTGTCCTGAGCAGCAATAAAGGGCAGAAACTGGCATGGCTCGGGCATGGGAAGAGGCTCTTTGATTCTCTTAGATATGCACGCCGCTGGGAGTCATTCCCTTGCGCCAGTGAGGAACAGTCGAAGCGACGTAAACGTCGAGCACTGCTCAGAGCCGAGACATGGAGACACGCCAGCCCATAAAGGAAGGCCAGGCGCCGGGACGCCTGGTCTCGAGTGCTCTTCGGTTGTCGGAGTCCTGCAGGAGCCTACCCTAGCGGCAGGCAGTCATGCCTTATGAACTGGGCTGATACCCAGCCTTCCACATTGTTGGGCAGACGCACTCTCACCCATCCTGCCTGCAGGTGCACTACATCCACTACCGTGCCTGCGTTGACCTGGGCGACTATACCGAAGGTCATGCCGGGGCCCTGCCGTACGTTCACCAGGTTGGCTGTGATGGTGCCGGTGCAGCACTTCCCGCCCGGGCCTGGCAGGCAGATAGAGACATCGGTCACGACATAGACCTGCCTGGTCCTGAAGATCCTTGCCACCAGCTGGATGATCTTGGTGACCATGATCGGCTCGCCAGCCGGCGGGACTTCGAAGTTGGCGTGCTCGACGTCGACCTGGACCCTTGCGCTCATGCCGGGCCTGGCTTCAGGCAGAACCACGAAGCCTGAGAAGGGCACGGTGAAGTGCAGTGTGTGAACGGTCTGCGCCGGGTCGGCCAAGGGCTCGTAGATGATCCTCTGCGCGATGCTGCCGTCGACTATAACCTTGCCTGGCGCGACGATGGTCCGGTTCACCGAGGGGACCGACGACGAATCCAGGATTTCAGCCGCTAGCGGCTTTTGGTCCGGGATATCGATGAGCTCTCTTACGATCTCCTGGGACCGGTTCTCACCCAGCACTTCCTGAACCCTGACCAGCTCGCGGTCGACCTGCAGTCCGGGCACGCCCGAGACGTTGGTGATGACCTGGATGGCCTGCACGCGGACGACCTTGACCCTGGTCTGGATGATGATCCTGACCATGAGCGTCCTGCGATTCGAGCTCACGTCGATTGATACGAACTCGACCTTCGCGTCAGCCAGGACCATCATTCCGGGCTGGGCGCCCGGGATCTCCACGAAGGTCTCGAACGGGATGGTGAAGTGTGCCACGTGCACCGACTGCGAAGGCACCGCTGCCTCGTAGATCACCCGTAGGCTTATCGTGCCGTTGACGATTACCTTGTTCGGCAGCACGGTGGTCTGGCCGATGGTGATGGAAGTGACGTTGTCCAGAATCCTGGCCACATCGGGCTTGGCTTCAGGCACCTGAAGGTTCTCCCGGAGAACAATCTGTGTCTCGCCTTCACCCAGTACCGTCTCCGCCTTAATGATCTCCCTGGTTACCTGCAGTCCGGCGACGCCGCTCACGTCCGTTACCACGCTGACGATGACCGTCTCCGTGACCCGGACCTTAAGGGCTGCTACGGCACGGATAGTGACCGTCCTGCCATCTTCGCTAACCTGGAAGACGGCGTGCTCTATAGTCACGATCGGGGTCGCCGTCATACCCGGCTCGACACCAGGGATCTCCACAAAGTGGCTGAACGGCACTTCCGCGTGGAAAACGTGGACCGTCTGCGTCTCCGCCGTTGACTCGTAGATGATGGCGAACTCGATGACGCCATCAACCACGACCTTCCCAGGAAGAACCGTGACCGACTCGATCCTGGGGTTCGCCACGAAGTCGATGATCGATCTCGCAGGCGGCTTTTCTGCAGGGACAGTGACGGGTTGCGAGACGATGATCTGTGAGGTGCCCTCCCCCACGACCTCTTCCAGCCGCAATTCCTCGCGTCTTACTTCGAGGGCTTCCAGAGTCGTTACCCTCCTTTCAAATGACAAACCTAGCCTTCGTGCTAGAACATCTATATGCCGCTGGCTTCAAAAAGTGTGTCGGCAGGCTAAGCGCCCGCTACGCTGCGTAGATGTGCTGAGCGAAGGCGCGGCGACGCCGGAGAGACGACGGTTGTGGGAGGCGCGGGACGAATGCACACAACGAAGAGGTTTGGGGTCTTGAGGTGATGCGGGTGCGCAGAGGACAAGGACGGATGAGCTAACGGTAGAGACACAGGAAGGCCGCCGTCATGAGGACAGCGGCCTCCGGTAACCCTTCGTTCTTACTCCTCGGTGAGCCCGACTGCCTTGACTTCCTTGACCTCGGGGATCTCCTGCTTGAGGATCCTCTCGATGCCGCCCTTGAGCGTCATGAGAGCGAACGGGCATGTGCCGCAATGCCCGGTCAACTTCACCGTAACCACTCCGTCGTTGACGTTGACGAGCTCGACGTCACCGCCGTCGGCCTGGAGGGAAGGACGAATCTCATCCAGAACTGCCATGACCTTTTCCTTCATTTTGCTCCCTCTTTTCTTCCGAAAGAACTTACCTTCGGGTGCCAATCCTATATTGACCGATAACGAGCCCGCTGTCTACGACTCGCCCGCGGCCTCGTCCTCTTCGCTCACCCGGTTCTCTTGCTCCACCGCGTCCAGAAACGTCTGGTCGTCAGTGTACCTGCGGGCCTGAGACATACAGGCTTCAATGGTCCGCCTGCGGCTGCCGGCGTCTATGCGAAAGGTCTTTGCCGCCATAAGCAGGTCTTCTCCCGCCACGGCCGTCCGCTCTCTGTCAAACGCGAACCGCTTGGCACGAGTCACCAGCTCCTCAAGTTCAGCGCAAGAGAAGTTGCGAGTGGACGGCACGATGGCCTCCCAGAGGAAATCCCGTATCGCATTTTCATCGATGGACGTGGGCACCTTGTCCCTCCGCCCACCTTTGGAGTATCCCAAGTGGACAAGAAGGATCTCCAGGCGGGCCTGCGGACCCGGGTATAGGAATGGGATCTTGTAGTCGAACCTTCCGGCGCGCAGGAACGCGTCGTCCAGGTGCTCCGGCACGTTTGTGGTCCCAACGATGATGGCTTCCCGGTCAGGCCTACCGAGCCACTCAAGGAACTGGGAGAAAACCCGCTGGGTCTCCTCTTCCGCCGACCCGGCCGACGTCCCCTGCCGCTTGCCGAACCGGTCTATCTCGTCCACAAAGACGATGGCCGGCGACATCTTCTCCGCAAGGGTAATGGCGTTTTTCATGTTCTGCCCTGATTCGCCGAGCCACTTAGAGTAGATGTTCTCGGTGACCAGGTTGATGAACGGCAGCTGCACTTCCCTGGCCAAGGCGTTTGCAAAGAGGCTCTTGCCCGTTCCTGGCGGGCCGAAGAAGAGAAGCCCCTTTGGCAGGCCCAGGCCAAAGTGCCTGGCCCGGTCGGGCTTCTTCAGCACGTTGATGATGTACTTTTGGACGAAGTCCTTGATGGCGTGGTACCCGCCGATGTCGCCGAAGCCGAACTGGGGGTCCCGGACCTCCAGCACCCTGGACCTCTTCACCATCTCAGACTTCAGTTCTTTCATGATATCTGGCTGGAAGTCTTTCACCCGGTGGTAGGACTCCAAGAGCACGCTTTCCACCTGGTGGAGGTTCAGGCCCGACAAAGTGACAAGCGTGGCTTCGACTTTGGAGTCGTCGATGGCCACACCCAGTTCGGAGCCGATGCTCTTGATGAGGTTCTTGCGCTCTTCCTTGCTGGATGGGTCGACGGGGATTATGACCACGAACTCCCTGGTGAACTCGTCCATGATGCGGGAGGCGTCGGACGTAAGCACCATGATGGTGGATCCGCGAGCGAGGATCTGCGGGTCGAGCGCCCACGCGCGAAGGGCCGACTGGAAGCCCGTATCGGCTTCCCTGACCTCGGAGAGGTTCTGGACTATAAACACGGTCGAAGAACCCTTGAGGAACGGGTCCACTTCCTTGAGGATCCCCTTCAGGGCCTGGAGCTCGATCCCGCCGTCCATCCCCCTTGCCCGGGCCGTCAGCGGGGTCTGAGCGAGCGGCTTCTTCCGGTACGGCTCAAAGATGGGGCCGTCGCTGCCCTTGCGGAGGGTGCCCAGGCCGTCCCACGGGTCATAGAGAAAGACGTGCTCGGCGGAGACAAACTCAGGCGAAGAAAGAACATACGACTTCAGCTGGTAGATCCTCTTGGGGTCAACGGTCTCGAAGCAGAGCACCGGCGAGTAGTTCGCCTTGCGCTTGGTCAGGCCGGTCTTTATCCAGGTCTCGTCCAGGAAGCTCTCCACTCTATCCTCCGACCTCCTAACCGCAGGGCGAACTCACCCTTGTCGCGAGATGGAGTCCGTACCGGGCAAGGGCCTGTATGACCTCGGCGGTCTTGCCGTCCCCTTGCCGTTCGAACAGGTTCAGGATGGCAGATCCAATCTCTATCTCCAGGTACGAAGGAGAGCCGTCCGTTCCGGCGCGGGACACCGCATGGCTTGCGGCTCTTTGGGCCTGACCCTCAGGCGTCAACCTACCGGCACCTCCTTGCCCGGGCTCTCTTTGGCGCCTACCTCCACCTCTATCTGGGAGGCGCTCTTGCGGGTCACGGTCACAGGGATAGCCCAAAGCCCAAGCTCCCGGAGGGCTTTCGACAAGACCTCAGCCTCTTCGAAGCAGGTCTCCCCTGGATAGCCTGAGTACTCGACCTGCAGGCGGCCGTCCCTTCCGATCTCCACGCTGATGCGCCGTGACATTACAGTACTCCTTTGACCAGGACCTTCTTCCCTTCAAGAGGGTGGGCAAACTCGTCAATCTCAACCTTGTAGTTGAGTTCACGCAGCGCCCGGGTGACACACAAGGTCGCGTAGTTCTGCATGAGCCGCTCCTTGATCTCACCGGCCGTCCTCTCGAAACCACCGTACGTGTCAGCGATGAAGCTTACCTCACCGGTCGACCAGTCTACCTTGACCCCGAGCCCTCTCGGGAACACAGGCCCCAAGAGCCCCCAGTCGCAGGCGATCGAACGCCCGTAGTAGTCCCTGATGGAGTGGGTCACATCCAAGTTGTACTCCTCGGCCGTAACCAGGACTGCTTCATTGAGGACTTCCCAACCCGGGTCTTCCTCAACGGACCGGCCCTGGGACAGCGCGTTATCAAGCCTCACGTCCGTCTTGTATGAGCTTACATGGCTCACTCGTCAGCCCTCCATGACAGGCGAATGCGCTTCCTCACAAACTCAGCCTTTGCCCTCCGCTCCGCCTCCATCTCGACCTGGATGGCCTGCAAGCGTTCCCGTGCTCTTCCCTCGTCCTCGGGCAGCTTGTGAACCGGTTCCGGATCCGCCTCCTTCGGAGGTCCTTCCCTGTCCATGATCTCCAGGCTCAAGAACGCCGCGTGGGCCTTGGCCTGCTCTCTTCTGGCTTCATCGGGATCGCTTCTCGCTTCTAGCTCGACGTTCCTGAGGTCCTCTTTCAAAGCGTCAATAGACTTATCCTTAAGCGCTTCTTTCCACTCAAGCACCTTGACCGACCGGATCCTCGCCGCGCCTCCGCCCTGCTCCCATGCCTCGATAGTCTTGCGTAAGGCGGCCCGCTCCTCATCGCGACGGGAGACGGAGACCGCAGGGGTAGCGGTGGACCTGTAATCAGCCTGCCTGAGGGCACGCCACCTTGAGGAATCGAGCTCACGCAGGATAGCGTCCTCTTCTTCCTCCAATGCTGCCAACCTGTCGTCATACTTGCGAGTGAGGAGCGAACACCAGAGGTTCACCGCCAGGAAGGAGAAGAGGTTGAACAGGGTAAGAGCCGCGCCTCCAACGATCGCAGCCCTGGGCCCGCCGGTCCAGGCCGGAGCGACCTGTTCGGCGACGCGGATGCCTAAGTACACAGAGACTGCCGCCAGGGCAGCCAGGATGGCGAGAGACTGGCCGGTGTGCTCGTACTTGGTCACGAGCGCCGTCATCCAGGCATAACCAAGGTACACGAGCACGGCGAAGCCCGCCAGAGTCCAGACAATCCACATCCCCGCGTCACCCCGTCTCCTCTGCGATCTCTACTGCCTACTGCCTGTCGACTGGGAAGCGCCTCCTGACAGGGCTGAAAGACGGGCGCGCGCCCGCCAGAGTTCGTCTGACACAGGAGGTTCAAGCTGCGTCTCCTTACCGTTCCGCCGGAGTATCCGGCTTCCTGAAGTCATTTTTCCCACGACTTCTGCCTGCAAACCGCATTTCCGGTAAACTTCACGTAACACGGCGCCGTTTTTCGCAGTTATCACAAGGCATCCGGAGGATACGAGTTTGAGCGGGTCGATTCCCGTAAACTCCGCGACTTTTGCTGTTACCGGGAGAATGGGTATGCGGTCGGCGTCCACTTCGGCACCAAGGCCTGACGCCTCGCATACCTCGTATATGGCCCCGAGGACGCCGCCCTCGGTTGCGTCGTGGCAACCTGAAGCGCCGTTTTCCGCCGCAATGGCGCCGTCCTTGGTCACGCTGACGGTCCAGAGCAGATCCGACGCCACCTTGAGTTCGCTCTCCGTTAGGACGCTCTTGAACTCCTCAGGAAAGTCCCTGACCAGGACCGACGTCCCCTCCATCCCGGCCCATTTGGTCACCAGGATGTCGTCGCCTTCCTTGGCGCCGCCCGCAGAAAGCACTCTGCCTCCGCGGGACTTCCCGAGGGCTGTAACGCTGATAACCGGCCTCGGCAGACCGGGCGTAACCTCGGTGTGCCCGCCGGCCACGGTGACGTTTTCCTCACTGCACGCCGCGTGTATGTCATCCATAATCCCCGTAAGCGTCCCGACTGTGGACCCCTCGGGTAGCAGCAGTGTGATCATGACCGCGACAGGCTCGGCGCCAGCGGCCCCCAGGTCGTTTAGGGCGACCTTGACGGCAAGCCATCCGGCTTTATCTCCTGCCCCGGTGATAGGGTCGGTGGTAACAACCAGCAGCTCCCCGCCCAGAGAAAGCACAGAGGTGTCCTCGCCGATCGAAGGCGCCTGCAGGACCTCCTTGCGGAACACGCCGGTCCGCCTGAAGACAAGTGATTTCAGCATCTCCGGCGGGATCTTGCCGACCGGCAGGATAGTGTCTTTGCTGCTCTGGGAGACTACTGTATCGTCCAAACGTCCTCCACCCTCCACGGCTTCTTTCCTGACCCGATTATAACATTAGACCAGATTGTGGTAAGGTTAGTGCAGTTGTTCAAGGAGCGTGGAAGCTTGCTACGGGTGATTGGCGGCGAATTCCGGGGCCGGATCCTGGCCTCGGTCCCAGGTGAAGACACGCGGCCTCCCCTGGCCAAAGTCAGGGCCGCCGTGGCCAACATTGTCGCCGAGTATGTAGACGGTGCCAGAGTAATCGACCTGTTTTCAGGTACGGGGAGTTACTCCATTGAACTCCTCTCGCGAGGCGCCGCCTGGGCTACATGCATTGACCTCGCTCCAAAGGCCGTCTCCGTCATTCGCAGGAATCTCGAGTCTCTGGGGCTGACCGGGTGTTCCCAGGTCATCCAGGGAGACGCGCTTCGCGTGGTGAGGAGCCTTGAGTCCCGTGATGAACCGTATCGCATAGCCCTTGTCGCGCCTCCCTACTTCAAAGGGCTGGATAAGCAGGCCATGGAGTATCTGGGAACATCCCGCCTGGTTGATGCGGCTGGCATAGTGGTCCTTCAGCAGCACAGGAAAGAGCCGTTCTCCGATGAGTACGGGAACCTGGCCCTGCGCAAGACCTACCTCTACGGCGAGACTCGCGTGACGACCTACCTCCCCAGGTAACTTTCCGTAATGCCTTCACATAACATGTGCCACGATCCCGAAAGGAGGACTTGCACATGGCAGGAGTTGGTGGCGGCATCGGGAACAATTGGGCGTTCATCCTGTTCCTTATCCTGATCCTGCTCGTCTTCGGAATGACCTGCTTCGTATAGACGAGGTATGGCCGCGGAGGAACCTCCCCCGTCCGTCATGAAGCGAGAGCCTGACAGGCTCTCGCTTCATTTCGCATGTTTGCGCCCGCGTAGCACGTAGGACAACGGAAACACCGTCTTTGCAGTGACCGAGACGGCATTGCCCCTCCGCTCCACCTGTCCCCAGATTCCAAGCGGCAGGATTTCGCCGGGGAAAAGGAACTTCCCGTACCTTTTGTACACGTTCTCGAAACAGGTCACGTCAATGAGGCCGTGTTCGTCTTCGAGGGAAAGGAACACTATCGTCTTGCCGCTCCTGGTCGGAGGCCTGTGGGGACGTACAGGTATGCCTCCCACCTTCACGTGCTCTCCTTTGGGTATGGTCTTCAGCTCGCAACTTCCCAGAAAGCCTTCCTTACGCAGGACCTCGCGCCACAATGCCACCGGGTGGCCAGAAATGCCCAGACCAAGGATGGAATACTCGAACCCTATCTTCTCCTGCACCGTGAAATCCGGTCCTGCCAGCGCGTCATCTTCAGGTGGCTCTTCCACAAGTGCGCCGTCCATGGCAACCGGGACCTCGGCGTCTTCGTACCGGGTTGACAGAGACCATACCAGTTTTTTCCGGGAAACACCGAACTCGTCGAAGACCCCGCAGAGAACCATAGCGCGGAGCACATCCACGGGCGGTCTCACCCGCTTCACGAAATCCGAGAAAGACCGGAATCGACCGCTTTCCCGCTCCCGCTCGATATCCTCCATGACCTTGGCGTTCATCCCGTTTATCATCCGGAAAGGCAGCACAATCTCGTTGTCTTCCACCACGACATCCTTTCGAGAACGGTTCAGCGCCGGGCCGGTTATCTTAACGCCCCTGGACCTGGCTTCAACGCAGATCGTAGATACAGGGTAGAAACCCATCGGCTCGTTGTTCAGGATAGCGCCGAAGAACTGGGCCGGATGATGTTCAAGGAGATACGCCGTCTTGTACGCGGTTGTCCCGAACGCCCTGGCGTGGGCCTCGCAGAACCCGTAGCTGGCGTAGCCTTTCATGCACTGGAAGATGGCCTCGGCGGTTTCCTTGAGCATCCCTTTCTCCACCGCTTTAGCCACAAATATCTGGCCCAGGCGCTCCATCTCCGCGCCGGACCGGGAATGAGTCATGACCCGGCGGAGCTGGTCCGCTTCGCCTGGGCTGAAGCCGGCTATGGTGGAGGCGATCTCAATGACTTGTTCCTGGAACAGGATGACCCCGTATGTCTTGCGCAAGATGCCTTCCAGCCGCGGTTCAAGGTAGGAGACCTGTTCCAGTCCCTGCCGCCTTTTGATGAAGGGCTCCACCATGTCTCCCTTTATGGGCCCGGGACGGATAAGCGCCACGCTGGCCACAATGTCTTCGATGTTATCCGCGCCCAGCCTGGCTTGAAGCGCCCGCTGGGCCGGGCTCTCCAACTGGAATATGCCGACCGTCTCCCCCGTCTGAAGCCTCTGGTAAGTGGCTTTGTCGTCAAGAGGGATCCGGTCGTAGTCCAGATCCGTCCCCCCGCTCCGGAGATACCCCAGAGAGTCGTCCACCGCTCCCAGCGTGCGCAGCGAAAGCAAATCGATCTTCACTAACCCGAGGTCCTCAACGTCGTCCTTATCGAACTGGACGATTGTGATCCCTTTGGCCGAGCGCTCCACAGGACTGAGTTCCGTCACCGGGTTCCTGGCTATGACCAGTCCGCCCAAATGGGTGGCGAGAAACCTGGGCAGGTTGGTGAGCCGCTCGGCTACCTTAAGCAGGGTGTCCAGTTTGTTCTCCGGGATGCCAAGATCGCGGAGCTCGGGGATAGCCAGAAAAGCGTCGCGCCCCAAGGCCGCGTAATGCGGAAGCCGCTTGGCTATAGCGTCTATCTCGTCCTCCGAATAGCCCATGGCTTTGCCCGCGTCCCTAACGGCAGACCGCCCTTGAAACGTATTGTAGGTCGCAACTGCTGCCACATGGGCCTCCCCGTACTTGCCGCGCACGTAGGTAGATACTTCATCCCGCCTTCTCGAGTCGAAGTCGACGTCAATGTCGGGCTTTTCACCACGCTCGAGGCTCAAAAAGCGTTCGAAAAGCAGGTTCTGGGCGATGGGGTCCACATCGGTCACCCGGAGGCAATAGGCCACCGCCGAATCTGCCGCCGAACCCCTGCCTGCGTTACGTATCCCCTGTTCACGCGCAAACTTGACCAGGTCCCAGACCACCAGGAAGTAATCCTCGTAGCCCAGTTTTTCTATGACGTAGAGTTCGTGCTCGAGCCGCCTGCGGATCTCAGATGTGATCTTGCCGTAACGCTGCTCCGCACCTGAAAACGTGAGGCGCCTTAAGAATTCCCGCGCCGATGAAAACCCCGGCGGGACCTGGAAGGACGGGAAGTTTGGGACTCCCAGCTGCACCGGGCACTCGCACATCGCGGCTATCTCCGCTGTCGCCTGTACCGCCGCCTCAAACCCCCGGAACTCGGACTTCATCTCTTCCTCGCTTTTCAGGTAGTTCTCGGCGTTAAGCCGCCTTTCTGGGTGGACGTCCTCCAGCCGCGTAAGCGTCCTTATGCAAGTGAGGACGTCGTGGACAAAGAAGTCCTCCTTGGAAGCGTAGTGGACGTTATTGGTGGCGACAGTCCGGAGCCCTTCGACAGTCGCCAGCTCTTGCAAATACCGGTTCAGGGAGTTGGACCCCGGGAGGAGAGTCTCTGAAAGTTCAACGAAAAAAGAGCCTTTCTCGAAGGTATCCCTTTGCTTTCGGACGGCTTCCTTCGCCTCCATGAAGTTCTTTCTCAGTATTAGCGAGGGCACGAGACCGCGCCGGCATCCCGACAAGCCAATGAGGCCCTCAGGGTCCTCGGCTATGGCGGCAAGCCTGACCTCCGGCTGTTTTCTCGGGTTGTCCAGGTGCGCCGATGTCAAGATCCGGCAGAGGTTCCTGTACCCACGGTTATCCCTGCACAATACGGTGAGGTGATGTCCGCCTTCCAGGGTCAGTTCGGCGCCTACGATGGGTTTGATCCCGCATCGTTTGGCCGCCTTCACAAACCTCACCGTAGCCGATAGGTTGTTGTGGTCGGTCACAGCCAACGCAGGCATGCCCAGATCCGCAGCTTTGGCGGCAAGTTCATCTATGGTCGACGCCCCATCGGCGAAGGAATACGGGCTATGGACATGAAGATGTACGAACATTTTCGGAGAGTCGCACCCGTCAATCGTAGACTTTGTAGAGACTCCATCGCTGCCTCTGGGAGTAGACTTCATAAATGCTCCCCTCGGCTGAAACAACCCGGAAGAACGTCCTCTCCTGGTCGTTGTCCCACCAGCGCCCGACTTCTTTCCATGCGTCCATGATTTTGGAGACGGAAACCCATCGCTTGAACCAGAAGAACCGCTTGGGCGCCTCTTTTTCAGTAACCACCAGCACAGGCTGGTCGATTATCTTTGACACGCTTCATCGCCTCCCAATAGAAACTCCGGCCTCATGGGGTCCCACATGGAAAGCATCCTTTCACGCCTCGCGATCTCGGGCGTGAAACCGGTATCTCGTTCCTCTGAGCGGCCCCAGGAAACCGCTTCCCCTCCAAACTTCTGCTCGATGCCGGCTATAGCCAGCCCCAAGGCCACCGGAACCGCCCTCTTCACTTCCTTTGCGTCGCTAGAGAGCAAGGATAACGGCTTGGGCTGGACCGGGGCGATATCCCGCAAGTGGATCGTGAACCCAGAGACCGAGGGAGCGGCGCTTCCACCGCATTCGCGGGAAAACTCGTCAAGCATCATCCCGACGGCGGTTTTCATAGCGTCTTGGGATGACACCGGCCTCAGGAACTTTCTTTCCCGGGAAAAAGCCGGGAAATCGCCGGATACCAGCAGTTGGAGCGACTTGAAACCTACTCCCTTCTCCACCAGTTCGGTGGCCAGGGAATGAAGGATTGGATCGAAAATCTCCTTAACCAGCACAACCGGCTCTGTATAGTTCACTTCCCTTAAGATGCAAGGCGGAGGATAAAGCGCCTTAACGGGCGAGCGGTCCTCTCCGTCGGCCCATTTCTTTACTAGAAACGCCCAATCTCCAATTTGGCGGATTAGCCCGGCGAGAGGCACTTCTCGCAGGTCTTTGACCTTCTTTAGTCCCAAAGAGCGAAGGTCGCCCAACACTTCGGAAGGCGCCGGCCACAGGCTCTCTATGGCCGCTCCAGAAAGGAAGGCCTTTTCCTTACCCCTATCGATCGAGGCCAGAAAGTAGCCCTCGCCTGCCTCAACTTTGCCCCAGGAGGTCTTTCCCGGGAATATGCGCCTGCCCTCGGCGTATTCCCGGGAAAGGTAGGAGCACGCGGCTTTTGCCATGAGCTTGTTGCCGCTCTCTCCAGCAAAAGCCCGGTAAAACGGGAATCCATCGCCACCGGCATCTTCCCCTGCAATATCTTTGAAGGATGCGATAATCTCCGCGAAAGACTGGCCGGGGGTTACGTCGACGAAAACTCCCTGCCCGTCGCCAAAGGGCTCAACATAGGGGCTCACACGGGCGAGCGCGTCCAGTATTCCCTTCATGGTCTCAGCGGAGTATTTGTCGTGCACCCTGACAGCCTGGCACCCCGGCGAGGCGATCCTGGCCTGCCGCAAGGTATCCCCCGGCCTGACCCCATCGGACCAAGCCTTCTGATCGCAATCTATAACCACACCGCTCTCGATCACCGCCAAAGCGATGCCGTCTTTGATAGAGCGGTTTTTCCGCTCATAAAAGGCCCTGGCTCCAATGAAGGTTATGTAGAGGATGGACTTCATGGCGATCACCTGTTCGTATTGAACATTTGTTTGTATTGTATCTCGGCCCCTCTCTCAAGTCAATCCGGAGAAGAAGGAATATCACTGGAAAAACAGCGAAAATGACCAGGGAGAATTCCCATAAGGAGTGACACCATGCCGACAAAGGATGCTATAAAAAAGCACCTGCTCCCTCTCCTCAACCTTTCGGGCGTACCCGGCAGAGAGGCGCAAGTGATCCGCTACATGAAGGACGCTCTCACTCCACTTGTAGACGAAATCCGCGTTGACCCCATGGGCAATGTCTTCACTATAAAACGAGGCTCCAGGAAAGGCCCCCGGCTCATGATAGCGGCCCACTCCGATGAAATCGGCCTCATCGTCAAAAGCATTGAAGCGAACGGCTTCATCCGTTTCGATAAGCTGGGCGGGGTTGGCGACAACTGGCTGCAAGCCAGGCTCGTAAACGTCGGCGGACACCCCGGAGTCGTCGGAGTCAAGGCCGGACACTTCTCAACAGAGGTCGAGCGAACCCAGGTAAAGAAACACACCGAGCTCTACATAGACGTTGGCGCCAAGAGCAGGGACGAAGTCCTCGCCATGGGCATTAGGCCCGGGGCCCAGATCACGTTTGTCACGCCCCCCACGTTCCTGAGCGACGACCTTCTCGTCTCCAAAGCGCTGGACGACCGCGTGGGATGCGCCGTCATGCTGGCGCTTCTTGAGTCCCTGAAAGGCCAGGAGTTCGCGGGAGAACTCCACTGCGTGGTAACAGTCCAGGAGGAAATCGGGCTCCGGGGAGCAACCGTCTCAGCGTTCGAGGTTAACCCGGACATAGCCATCGCTCTAGACACGGTGCCTTCCGGCGACACGCCTGACGTGAACTTCAGCAAGGAACTGCCTGTAGGCATCGGATCCGGCCCGCTGCTGCAGATCGCTTCAGGAGGGACCGGCGGAAAGGGCCTCATAGCCGACACGACTGTCCTATCCATGCTCGAAGCAGCTGCCAAGGGCGCCGGAGTCCCCTACCAGTTCACCACGTTCACCGGCGGCAACACCGATGCGACCGCCATGCACCTCCAGCGGTCCGGCATCCCGTCGGGCGCCGTGACCATCCCGCGCCGCTACTCCCACTCTCCGGTAGAGATGCTGGACCTCCGTGACGCGGTCGCGGCTCACGACCTGCTAAAGCACCTCATCGTGAACATGCCTGAGAAGATCGAGTGGAAGCTTCCCGGCGAGATGTAGGCGCACGATACGCAAACTGACTCCCATGGGGCCGCCTGCACATCACAAGCAGGCGGCCCTCTTCACTTCGCCTTCTCCGGAGGATACATGCTGGTGTTTAGGCGTTCTACCCGCTCGACTTGACCGCCCCTCACCCACTTCCGTACGGTCTCCACCAGGAACCCGCTCCGCAGATTAGGCTTTTCGGAAACGTCACCGCCGGCTCCGTCTTCACCGCCGCTCTCCCCGCTCACCGGCGGCTGTTCCGCCGGTATCTCCTTCAGCACCCGCGACTCCACCTCGATGGCAAGGTCGGGCACCGGCTTGCCGAACACCTCCACGGTGAGCACGCCTTTCTCCGCGGTTGCCCGCAAGAGGCACGGGGACTCTCCGGGGTTGGTCATCCTCATATCCAGGTACCCGTAGGCCACTGTCGCGTCGAATCCCAGCGGGACATAGGCAACAGGCTGCGCGTGGCAATAGCGCTCGGCGATCTGAAAGCCGGCTTTGAGCATGGCCAGGTAGAGGGTCGTGGACACCTGGCAGACTCCTCCGCCGTAGTCGTCAACCACATCGGCGCCGACGAAGACCGGCGCCTTCCTGTAGCCTCTTTCCTTTGTCCTGGGACCGACAACCTGGTTAAAGGAGAAGGTCTCGCCCGGGCCGAGCGTTACCAGGGAGAGGCTCTCGCAGGCCAGGACGATGTTGTGGGCGCGGTCGTTTCCGTCCGCGTACGTGGTCCGGTAGGTGGATACCAGTTCAAGAGGTAGATGTGCCTCGAGCTCGGACGCGGTAACTCCGGGTATCACCTCAGCGCCTGGAAGCTCCAGTGTGCGTGGCAGCGCGGCAAGGCCACGGTCGAACCTGAGCGTTTCCTCCAGTTTAGCCACGTCCAGGGTCCAACCTGTTATGTGGGGAACCACCGTCACGGTGTCTCCCTCGATCGCGAATGAGGCGTCACTTGGTTCCTGGTTGAACCGGGTCGCCAGACTCGACGCGAAAGCCGATAGCGTCGCTTCGTCGACGCTCACCAATAGAGGATAGTCCCGCCCAAAGCCGAGCCACAGTGGCCGTCTACAGTTCCTTACCGAATCTTCGTACAGAGGGTTGATACCTAAATCTTTGCCCAGCAGGGCTTCTACGCTGTCGCCACCCCGCGTGAGGGTAATGGTGCGGGATGCCCAACCCAGGTTCTCTCTCACCCTCTCGGCTGCCTTATGGACGCTAAGACCGCCGATTCTTACTCCGCAGACCCTGGTTCCAGGCAGGATGATTATGTAACCTGACAGGGACAACGCGATGGCCAAAGCCGCCCAAAGAAGGGGGCGCAGGCGCCTTGTCAAAGGCGCGGGGGTCCGGGGAACTCCGCCGCTTGCGACCTTCCATCATCTCCCACATCCATATATGCGGGCTTAGAGTCAGGCGATGACCCTCTCTGTGGACAAGTCGGTCCGGAGGAGCCCGTGGGCCCTGGAGAGCCTGGACTTCACAGTCCCGACCGGACAGGACACGGTCTTGGCTACCTCATCACCCTTGTACTCCATGAGGTCGTGCAGGACCACGACGTTTCGGTAGTAGTGAGGGAGTCGCATGACGGCATTCATGACTATGTCCCGGGCCTCAAGCGACTCGACCCGGTCAAGGGGCGAGGGACCGTCGTCGGGGAACTCGACATCCTGCTCTTCACCCTCTTTGGATACTACCGAGGGCCAAGCCACGGTCGGGATGACGCGCTTCCTCATCTTGTCGATGCACAAGTTGGTGGCGACCTTCCGGAGCCAGCGGTTCAGGCTGGCGTCTCCTGAGTAGGAGCCCATAAACTGGTATGCCCGCAGGAAGACCTCCTGGGTCATATCTTCGGCGTCTCCCCTGTCGCCCAAGATACGGGCGACGTGGTAGTAGATCGCCTTGTAGTTGTCCTCGTAAATCTGCCGGAAAGCTTCCTGATCTCCGTCTGCGACCTTTCGCGCGAGGACTAGGTCCTGAGTTGCCATGGAGCGCACCTCCGTGTGTCATCTTCAACACCATCTTAGGTTCGGGGAGGCGATGAGACTTCAGCCGTTAAGCTGACGGTGAGGTGCGCATTTTGGCTTAGGCATGACGCAACAAACGCACTCTGCTTGCGACGCGGCAAAACCGCCGCTATCGCTCTGGTTTTGCCAGAGGAATGACCACCGAGAGGCGGGTGCCCTTGCCGGGCTCGGAGGTGAGATCCATGGCCGCGCCCATAAGCTCCGCGCGCTCAAACATCCCGACCAAGCCCATCTGGCCGGCCCTTCCCAGGCTGCCAGGAGATTGGTCGAGGACGAAGCCGCGGCCGTTGTCCGACAGCGAGATGCTGAGCTCGTGGGGCGCGAAGTGCAGGGTGACCTCAGCCTGGCTCGCTCCTGAGTGCTTCACTACGTTTGAGAGGGCCTCTTGTACGATCCGGAACGCCGACACCTCGACCTCGGGTGGGAGCCGGCGTATCTCGCCGGTCGGCGAGAACACAACCCTTATGCCTTCTTTCGCCGTCTGGTCAGCCAGCCACTCGCAGGCGGAGACCAGTCCAAAATCATCCAACACCGGCGGCCGGAGGTTACGGGCAAACTGGCGGAGGTCAGAGGTCGCCTTGTCCAAGAGCGAGTCCAGGTCCGTCAAGGTATCGCTTGGAGAGGCGTTCTTGCGGTCGAGTTCCTTTCGTAGGAGATCGAGCCGCCTGCGCATGGCGACAAGATACTGCACGGCGCCGTCATGTATCTCCCTGGCGATCCTGGCCCGTTCCTGCTCCTGGGCCATGCTGGCTACCGACAGATACTCCCTCATCCTGCCCTCTCGGGATCTGACCTCGGATAGCTCCCGGCCTGTCTTCTGGAGCTCTTCTTGCAGGAGACGCTCTGCCGACGGTTCGCGCGCGATGCCCTGATGCCTTCTTAGCTCAAATCCCTGGTACGAAAGCGAAGCCTCCACTTCCAAAGTGACCTCGGAGCCATCCCTTCGCTGGACAACCCATTCGTACTCCACGTACTTGGCTTGGCGGGATACGGCATCCTTGAGTGCTGCAGTGGTCTTTGCCCAGGTCTCGGGAGACACGAACTCTCCGAAGTACCGTCCGATGACGTCATTGCTCTCGTAGCCGAGGACATCCTTCGCCCTGTGGTTGACGTAGAGGAACCTACCGCCCTGGTCCAACACAAACGCCAGCCCGGCAGCTGTCTCAGTCAGCATGCGGTACCGTTCCTCGGACTCGCTCAGAGACTCCTTGAAGCGCATCGCGCTCCCAACGAGCGCGGACAGCGCCGCCACAGCCATGAGGAGGTCGGCGTCGTTCCGAAGCAGCACCTGGCGGTCACGAGAACCGAGGAGCAAGAACCCGGGCACAGCCCCGGAGTACACCATGGGGATGACGGCGGCCGTCATGCCGCCGGCGGCGCCGAGCACCGGGTCGCCGGCCTCAGCGGGAACGATCAGTGGCCTAGTGGGGTTCAGCGCAGCCTGATACAGGCTGGATCCCGACGTCACCCTCAGCGTGATGTCGCTTTGTACCAAGAGCGAGTCCGACTTGGAGATCGAGGCGGCGACGTAGGCTGAGCGGACCGAAGGGTCGTACAAGAGGACTGCCGCCGCATCGGTGTGGAAGAACTTGAGGACGGCGCTCGCGATCTTGGCTAGAGCCTCTCCGCTCTCTTCCCGCGCGATCTTCCCCAGTTCAAGGATCAGGTCAACCATCTTGACCACGAAGGTCGGCCTCCGCAAGGATCCCGCACCTCAGAGCCTTTATCACGGCTTCGGTCCTCGACGAAACGCCCATCTTCGAGAATACCGCCGCGAGGTGAGTCTGCACGGTCCGGGGACTGAGGTCCATCTGCTGCGCGATCTCCTTGTTGGAGAGCCCGGCTGCGCAAAGGCGCAATACCTGGGTCTCCTTAGCGGTAAGTTTCTCGAAGTCGTGAGGGTTCGCGTCACTGGCAGGCGCAGCCGGAGCAACCGGCGCGCCCCGTTTCGCCAGGCGGCTGAACACTTCCCTGGCCACCCTTGAGTCAAGGACGGACTCGCCTAACGCGGTTGCCCGTATGGCGGTGATGAGCTCCTCGGAGCGAGCGCTCTTCAAGAGGTATCCGGAAGCGCCGGCTTCAAGGAGGTTTGTGACATAGGCGAAATCATCGTAGGCAGTAAGGGCCAGGACCTGCACTTCCGGGCACTGCTGCTTTATCCGTCTGGTAGCGTCGATGCCGTTCATTCGCGGCATCGACACATCCATCGCGACAACATGAGGGGAAAGCTTCGGGACCATCTCGATAGCCTCGAGACCGTCCGAAGCTTCCCCTACAACTTCCATATCCGGCTCCTCCTCGAGGAGCCTTCTCGTGCCCTCCCTGACGACCGCGTGGTCGTCGCAGAGCAGCACCCTTATTCGATTGCGGCTACTTGGTCGGCGCTCCTGCAAGCGCGTTCTTCACCGCCTCGATGATACCCTTGCTGGTGTAGGTCGCCCCCGACACCGCGTCAACATCGACCTTCTGCTGCTCGACGATGGCCTTGGGAATACCCGTGAGAGCAGCGCCCGCGACGTTGGGCGTATCATCCTGGCTCAGGATCCTGACCGCGGTCACCTTGCCGCCGGCAACAGTGACCTCAACCTCGATGGGTCCGTGGAAGCCCTCTCCAGTGCCCTTGTAGGCTCCGTCGGCGATCGCGGTGATGTCCAGCGGAATCGCGCCCGCAGGCACCGCGTAATCCTTCAGCGCGTCCTTGACCGCGTTGATGATGCCCTTGCTGGAGAAGGTCGCTCCCGACACCGCGTCAACATCGGCCTTCTGCTGCTCGACGATGGCCTTAGGAATGCCCGCTAGAGCGGGACCCGCGACGTCAGGCGTCTCATCTTGGCTCAGGATCCTTACGGCAGTCACCTTGCCGCCCAAGACAGTGACCTCGACCTCGATGGG
This sequence comes from uncultured Eubacteriales bacterium, assembly GCA_964602455.1. GTDB lineage: Bacteria > Bacillota > Sulfobacillia > Fermentithermobacillales > Fermentithermobacillaceae > JBBDIP01. The sequence continues at coordinate 32,414 of CAZRRG010000012.1, forward strand.
ACCATGGAAGCCTTCAGCAGCGCCCCTGTAGGTGCCGTCCGGCACAGAGGCGAAGACAATGATCATCTCGGTCTTGGGCGCCACGAACTGGGAGAGGAAATCAATCGCCTTACCGACGCCGGCCTGCACAGCCTTGGACGAGATGGTTGCCCCGGAGATCGTGTCGACCTCTTTGGGGTCGGTCACCCCGGCGTACTTCGCGAGGTACGATTCTTCCTTCACCCTGCTGCCCAGGCCCGCGGTCTCGGCCAAGTTGGTTATGGTCACCTTGGTGACCTTGCCTTCGGTGTTAAGTCCAACGACCATTTCGATGGGTGTCGAGCCGTTGTAGCCGGTAGAGCTCACCTTCATGGCAGCTCCGACTGTCTCACCGGACGCCGTCTGGCCAAGCCAGTAAGTTACGCCGTCCTGACTCTGCTCGACTATCTGATCAGCGCCGGGGATGGCTGCTTTGGCTGCTGCAAGGGCATCTTCCATAGCTCGCCTCTCGATGACGGGCTTGGTCTGATCGTAGACTACGGCGAGCCCGAGGCCCGCTATCCCGCAGACGAGCAGCAATGTGATGCCCAGTCTGACCATATCTTTCGTCAAGGTAGTCCCCTCCCGATTGCTCCATCAGTAAGCCGTCCAGTCACACGTATAGAATAATAGCACATTTCCGAGGTTGCTGTACGGTTCGACATGAAAGAACGGACTGCTAAGAAGGGTTCTTGTGAAGCTCTTACAGCTCTTCCGACCCGCGGCGGCCCGCGAAGTCCGGCGTGTACTCGGACTTGGCAGACGATAGTTCTTGTACGAATCCGTCCAGCAGTTCAAGGCGGTAAACCTCGTCGACGACCCGGTCGTACTCCCGTTGGCTCAACCGCCGGTTCAGCGGAGGGTGTTCGCCGGCCCGATGGCTCGGATAGTACTGGGCCATTACGCTCACATATGTGCCTTGAGGCAAGTTGTCTCTTATCCAGCGAAGAACCTCTACGGAGTCGTCAGCGGAGCCCGGAAGGACCAGGTGCCGCACCATGAGTCCCTTCTTCATCACTCCGGCCTCGTCCAGCTGCGGGATACCCACCTGGCGGGACATCTCGAGGATAGCCCGTGTCGCCCTCTCAAAGTAAGACGGCGCGCTGGAGTACCGGATGGCCAGGCGGTCATCGCGGTACTTGAGGTCCGGCATGTACACATCCACCAGGCCTGACATCCGTTCCAGGGTCTCTGGCGAGTCGTATCCGTTGGAGTTGTACACCACAGGTATCGTCAGGCCCTGATCCTTGGCCATCTTCAGTGCCGCGGCGATACCGTGTGAGAAGTGTGTGGGAGACACCAGATTCACGTTGTGGGCGCCTCGGCTCTGCAGGTCCAGGAACACCTTTGTGAGCCGCTCCTCGTCCATCCCGGTTCCGGTGACGCTTCCCTGGCTGATGTCGTGGTTCTGGCAGAAGACGCAGCGCAGGTTGCACCGGCTGAAGAACACGGCTCCTGATCCCCTATCGCCAGATATGGGCGGTTCCTCCCAGAAGTGCAGGTCCCACAAAGCAACCTCAGGCAGGATCCCTGCCTGGCAGAACCCCTTTTCCCCGGTAGCCCTGTCTACCTGGCAGTAACGGGGACAACAGTCGCAGCGCAATCCCACACCTCCTCTCGCCGGCAAGTCGGCTTCACCGGTTGATTATACTGCGGAGTGCAGGAACGATCAGTGTAGACCTGGAATTACCGGGCAGGGCAATCGAAGGAAGGGCTAAATGGGCACCATCACGGTACAAGGCGGCGTCGTCAAGTACGAGTCGGCGGGCGTAACCTACTACGTCAAGGAAAACTTCGCACCGTCTATTCAGGTATTTGAGGCGGAAGTGCCGGCCAAGAAGCGCAAGGGCATCCCGGAGACCTTCTTCTCCAACGGTCCGGTAGAGAAACTGACCAGTCTCCTGGGACTCGGCAAGTGCAACGTCGTCACGGTGAAGTTGGCCCAGGACATGGGGCTCACGGACGATGAGCGCAAGATGCTCCAACTGGCCATCGGTCCCAGCTACTACTTCTCAAGGGACGCCAAGACCTACACCAGAGAGAGCGTGCCCCATGACGACCCGGAGATCGCCACCGGATATCAGGTCGTTTTGGATACTATTGTGCGCAACTGGGACGACGGAGAACGCAACAGGACGACAACCGCGGACGGCATTCCCATATGGTTTGACTTCGGCGCCAGTATGGACCCGCGGTACCAGAACATTTACAGGTTCATACTCCAGCTGGAGGAATCGAGACAAGCGGGGAGATCCTCCACCATTGTCGAGTACTTCATGGACTACTCGCGGCGCCGAAGCCAGATCCTGAAGAGAGCCGCGTCGGATTTCATGGGGATAAGCCGCTCGGAGATCCGCACCATGATCAAGGTCTCGCAGGTCGTGATACCCGCGTACTTCGGAGAGTACGTAGCTGGAAACATAAAGCGCATTGTCGAAGATATTGATATACTAAGGGGAGCATTTCTTCGCGAGAACGTTCTGCGTCGATAGGAGGTCGGCAGTGGGAAGGAAATTCGAGTTCAGCGTCGATATGCACGTGCACTCAATGTACTCGGGCGAGTCGTTGGCACGGCCGCGCGACATAATCGATGCCGCTCTCGAAAAGGGTCTGGACGCCATCGTCATCACCGAACACCAGAGCCTCCATGCCAGCGCTCCGTTCGAGAAGTTCCGCGGTCAGACCCCGCTGACCATCCTCCGCGCCGTTGAGCTCACCACAGACTGCGGCCACATGCTGGTCTACGGGATCAGCGACAAGGACTGGAACGATTGGGGCAGCGACCGCACGGTGCATGCCCAGGACCTCATCGACAGGGTTAACGCCCTAGGCGGGATTGCGGTTCCGGCCCACCCCTACGTCATCTCAGGCTCCAAAGGGTCGCCCTACTGGTGGGAGCCGGTCGTCGCCGTAGACGAAAGGATAACCGGCCTCCACGGCCTCGGAGCCATCGAGGTATGCAACGGAAAGCACGCCGGCCACCCCGCTGTCTGCGAAATGCTGGGAGCCGTGGCTCGCTCCATGAACCTGCCTGGCATCGGCGGTAGCGACGCGCACATGCCGGGAAGCGTCGGATGCTCCTACACTGCCTTCAAGGTCCCCATCTACTCCAACCGCGATCTGGTCCAGGCGGTAAAGTCCGGACTCCTCCACCCCAAGAACGGGACCGCGGTTTGCCCTCCGGTCAAGTCAGCGAATATTTCTGCGCGCTAAGACCACCAAATATGTATTGATCGGGGTGGTCATACGCGAAGAGCTACTATTATTGCCGCGGCTGCGACCTACATCGGCACGGTAGTCGGCGCCGGATTTGCTTCGGGGCAGGAAGTTCTCCAGTTCTTCGGACTCCTGGGTCCTCTGGGACTCCCCGCGGCCTTGCTGGCGATCGCGGGGTTCGGCTTTTTCGGATACCTCATCCTGGACGCCGGGAGGGAAACCAGGGCCACATCCCACGTTGCTGTCCTCCGACGGACCACGGGACGTCTCTCCCCTGCTTTTGACCTTATCATCACGTTCTTCCTGTTTGGCGCGCTGTCGGCCATGATCGCCGGCGCGGGTTCGGTGCTCTCGCAGCAATACGGGATCCCATGGGTCGTGGGAGCCGGGGTTATGTGCTTCGTCACTGTGGCGACGGTTCTCTTTGGGTTCAGGGGAGTCGTAACCTCGATCAGCGCCATAGTCCCGTTCCTCTTGGGCTCAGTGCTGTTTGTCAGCCTGGCGGTGCTGTACACAAGGGGCCCGGCGCTGCGCACGCCTCCGGCCACTGCCCTCCCGGCAGTGCGGTCCTGGCCTCTTGCGGGGGTGACCTACATCTCCTACAACATAGTGATGTCCATCCCGGTGCTCGCGTCTCTGGGTAATTCTCTGCGGTCGCGCAGAGAGGCCGGGTGGAGCGCTGGCCTGGGCGCCGCGGGACTCGGCCTCTCGCTGTTGCTTGTCTTTGTGAGCGTTGTCTCCTCGTTCCCCGAGGTAGCGGAGTACGAGGTGCCCATGGCTTACCTTGCCTCAACGATCCATCCTCTCGGCGGACCGTTCTACACTCTGGTCTTCCTGGCCGAGGTTTACAGCACGGCCGTCGCCAACCTGTACGGCTTTGCCGCCAGGGTAAC